>JBJENU010000360.1:0-4821 GCA_051880355.1 Lachnospiraceae bacterium
AAAATCAATACGTTTTCCATCGACACCAACAATTCTGTATTGCGATTTTTCGACAGCATATGATGGTGCATTGCAATCTTTTGCAGTCTGCTCAATAACCTTTCCGGCTTCTATGCAGGAGTTATCCCACACCACAGGTACATTGGGAACAATTATCCCTGCTTTTTCCCTTGCTATCTGTTCCACCGTATTACCAAGCAGTGCGCAGTGGTCAAGACTTATGGAGGTTATAACTGTGAGAATTTTATTAAGTACTGCATTGCTTCCGTCTAATCTTCCCCCAAGTCCTGTTTCCAGCACAACATAGTCAACCTGCCTGTCTCTGTATATGAGCATAGCCATGGCAAGCAAAACATCAAAATAACCGGGTATCCTGTCATTTTTTACAACTTCCCATACCTTGCTGAAATACACGGCAAATTCATGGTCATCTATCATCTTTTCATTGACCATAATCCGTTCATTGAGTTTAATCAAATGGGGAGAAGTAAATGTGCCCACACTGTAGCCTGATTCCCGCAAAATTCTTGTTATATACATACATGTAGAACCTTTTCCGTTGGTCCCCGCTATATGAATTATTTTTAAATCTTTGTCAGGATTGCCCAGCAGAGAAAGTAATCTTTTTGAGCGGACCACGCCCGGTTCCTTTCCAATCTGGGGTATACTCTCAATTGTGTCTACTGCTTCCCTGTAATTCATTGTCAAACCTCAAAAATTTTATTTCCGTTATAAATTATACATGCATTTTTACCGGTTGACACAAGACACAGGGCACAATCTCTCAGTTGTCCGTCAAACTCCTGCTTCTTGGCACTGTATGCTGCAATATCGATACTGTCATGCATTTCCTTCATCATTCTCTCGACATTAAGCAATTCAGCTCTGGTATACCTCTCAACTGCGTGTTCAAAAACCTTTTCATCAAAACTGTATCTTGGGAAAAACGCCTTCCATGACAGTTCTAACTGTCTTGCCCTGCTCTGGGTCTTCCTGGCAGTTAAATCTGCAAGGCTCTCATATTCCCTTTTAAATTCTTCATACTGCTTCTGGGCAAAATCAAGGTTATTTTTAACCTGTGTTACTTTGACCGGGTCCTGCTCTTCTGTCATTACCTCCATAACATCGGCTAACTCTTTCTCATACCTCTCCATCTGCACCCTGGCCTTTTCATATGAGCTTAACAGTTCACGTCTGGCCTCTATCTGCTTCATATATTCTCTTTCTTCTGTCTCTACGGAATTACGCAAATCTGCCGGCACAAAGCTTGGCAATATGTCCGCATTAACTGCAAATTTACCGCCACAGGCTCCAACTGCCAGCCAGACAATATGGGCAAACAGTGCCCGTTTAAGCCTGTGCACGCCAAACATCATATCAAATGAAGTATCTATATACACCTTAGTCATATCAAAAGCACTGTAACCAATACACTCCACAATAACACGAAGCTTCTTGATGCCTGAGCTGGACTTTATTACAGCATATATTCCCCTGCCACTGAATTCTTCAAGGACAAGCCTGCGCTGCATATTTCTCTTAGCTTCAATTGGTGCTTCATTAAGAGCAAGCTGCAGGCTCATCTCCCTCTTTTTTTCAGCTTCCCCTGTCTCACTCTTAATTAATTTTAAAATAGTTTTAAGAATCTGCTCTTCATAATTCTTATAGATTTCATCAGCTTTAAGTGAAGGTGTAAGATACCTGTCCGTCTCATAGACCTTAGCAGCCTCGTTAATAACTGTTACCGAAAGCCAGTCCTCAGACACTGCCATATCTGACGAATCGCTGCCTGCCGGCATAAATTCGCTACATTTTTCAATAAGAAGATTCTTAAACTTTAATTCAAGTTCATTCCTGCTAAGACCACTCAAGGACACACAACGCTTATCTATATTGGAAAGCATATCCTGTGTTCCTCTGGCAGATGTTGTGTCAGCACCATCGTTGCCGGTCTTCACACCCAGCTTCTCACCAAGACTTCCGGCAAAGGCAGCCAGTCTGCCAAGAGCTTTTGAACCGGTATCCTTCACCGCATTGCCTACACTCACATTTTCCAGCAAAGCAATTTCAAGGATTAGACTTTTATCTGAAATTTTCCTGATACCCGAAAAAACACTTGGCATACCTCTGACCTCTCTTAATTATAAATCTGCTTTCTTTTCGTTCTCTATCTTGATTGTATTTATAATCTTACGTGCAAGTTCAATCTGTTCGTCTGTTGTTTTTTCATCATAAGTAACCGATGCAGAGTAAATATAATCGTCCTCAGCAAAGAAATAATACTCATTTGTGATTTTTCCATATTCTTTATCGGTCCAGTAAACATTCAGCTTCTTAACATTTCTTCCACCGAGCACCATATCTTTTGCTTTCTCATCGGTATCAACTGTATCTGTAAGCTTGTAATCATTTATCATCTTATCAATGTAAGAATCCAGGGTAAAATCGCCCAGTCCGAATTTTTCCACACACACTTCTACATAATCAGATTCATTGTTGTTATGTACGAATTCTACCCCTGATGCATCGTCTTTTTCACTTTCCCACTTATCAGGATATGAATAACTGAATCCATCAGATTTCACTGTATTATCCCATGTATCCTCAATATTAACCTTGGTTGGTGCCTCTGTCTCCTTGTACTCAACAGCAGGTCCTAAAGTAGGCACTGTTATATCTGTACCTTTGTCAACAATTCCACCTTCTTTGCCACATGCTGTGAGTGAAACCACTGCAACAACCGCAGCTGCCAAAATAATTTTTCTTCTCATTAATGTACATCTCCCTTTATATTTTTCTCCGAAAAATGGCTACTTTTCGGTGTTTTTGCGGGTCAACTGGACAAAAATCCTCCTACAAGCAAGCTTGCATCGGATTTTGTGTCTATTTGACCCTAGTATCGTATTAATCATAATTCCAAACTAAATGAATGTCAATATTATATCCCATATTTCACTAAATCCACCCTGTTGTCTGTCACTTCTACCCCTTCAGCCATAAGCAAAACAGCCTGCGTCCTTGCTCCTCCGAAAGCAAATTGTCCGGAAAGCTCTCCCTTGGCATTGACCACGCGGTGACACGGTATGTTATCCGGATCCGGATTTTTATGCAGAGCATTACCTACTGCTCTTGCCATCCTTTTGTTGCCTGCCATTTCAGCCACTTTGCCGTAGGTTGCCACCTTGCCTCTGGGTATACTTTTAACAGCTTCGTAGATTCTATCAGATGGACTGCCTGCTATGATTTTTTTATCTAAAGCCCTTTTACCGGTTTCCATATGTACCACCTCCCAAAAAACATAGAGCTGCCGCTTCATTATTATCATCGAAAACGACAGCTCCATCAACTAATCAAAAAGCCTCAATTATATTCCAAACAGATCACTGTAAGCCTTAAGCGCACCATCTGTCTCGTGGGCAAGCACTCTCTTGGCAAGCACTTTACCAAGCTGAACGCCCTCCTGGTCAAAACTGTTGATATTCCATACAAAGCCCTGGAACATAATTTTGTTCTCAAAGTGTGCAAGAAGCGCACCAAGACTTGACGGTGTAAGCTTGTCGCCAACAATAATACTTGACGGGCGGCCTCCGGCAAAATTCTTATTCTTATTATCATCATTCTTACCACAGGCAAAGGCCATAATCTGCGCAACTACGTTGGCACACAGCTTCTGCTGGCTTGTGCTGCCCTGAATGTCAACGTCTGTGCCAATCTGGCTGTTCTTAAAGCCTACAAACTGAAGCGGTGTTATATCCGTTCCCTGATGTAACAGCTGGTAGAATGAGTGCTGACCATTGGTACCGGGTTCACCAAAAATAATTGGTCCTGTCTTATAGTCAACAGGCTCGCCAAAGCGGTTAACCGACTTACCGTTGGATTCCATATCAAGCTGTTGTAAATGAGCCGGAAAACGACTAAGCGCCTGTGAGTATGGAAGCACCGCAGTGCACTGATATCCCAAAACGTTACGCTCGTATACGCCAATCAAAGCATCAAGCATAGCCGGGTTTTTAGTAAGCTCCCTGTTAACAGCAGTCTTATCTGCAGCTGCTGCACCATCTAAAAACTGTGCAAACACTTCCGGTCCGAATGCCAGTGAAAGAACTGCTCCTCCAACGGCTGATGTTGATGAGAAACGTCCTCCGATATAATCATCCATAAAGAAAGCTTCCAGATAATCACTGCTCTTGGCAAGCGGAGATGTCTCGCTTGTAACAGCCACCATATGCTTTGAAGCATCAAGTCCTGCATTCTTAAGGGCATCCTTGACAAATGATTCATTGGTAAGTGTCTCAAGTGTTGTGCCTGACTTGGAAACAAGTACGAAAAGTGAATGGGCAACATCAATACCATTCAAAACAGCTGATGCATCATCAGGATCCACGTTACTGATAAACTTAGCCTCCATCTTGAATGTGTTGTTCTTCTTAGCCCAGTTCTCAAGTGCAATATACATAGCTCTAGGTCCCAAATCACTGCCGCCGATACCGATCTGCACTACTGTTGTAAACTTCTCACCGGCAGCATTGGTAATCTGACCTGTATGTACCTTATTAGCAAATTCAGCAATTTTCTTCTGCTGGCTTACATAAAACTCACGCTTGTCAACGCCGTCAGCCTCAACCTTGTCTCCAAGCTGGCCGCGTGTCAGCTGATGAAGAACAAGCCGCTTCTCACCTGTGTTAATTACTTCGCCGTTGTAGAGAGCAGCAAACTTATCAACAAGCTGTGCCTCGTCTGCAACCTTAGCCAGTGCTGCAAGCACTGCGTCATCAACCTCCTTGGAAGCGTAATTGTAGGTAAGGCCCTCTGCAATCGGTG
>JBJENU010000361.1:0-4819 GCA_051880355.1 Lachnospiraceae bacterium
AACGTCTGTATCCTTGTTGTATATCTTGTTATCGTTAACATCCCAGTAGATGAATGCTTCCCTGAACTGACCGGCATTGGTATCTGTAAGACTTTCCGGCTTTCTTAAGTCATCATCCGTACCTTTAAATGTAACAACAATGCTCTGGTCATTTTTATCAATCGGTTCTCTGAAATACTGTGTATACAGATGCCTCTTCTCATCGGCTACTACAGCACTCTCAAACGAAGCGACAGGAATACTGTTAGCCGAAGTGATGGCTCTGATAATCGTATTAACAAACAACTTCTGCTCTGCATCACCATCGATTGCAGAATGTCCGGCACCTGAATATGTCACACTGCCCTTTGAATAGATGTAGTAATCATTAATAGCATCCACACCTGTAGCCCTGTAAAGCTTACCAACAGCAGAATCATCTTCTGATGTAAGTGCATACCACACAACTACTTCATCGCTCTTATCCTCTTTAGCTTCAAGGTCAAGCTGATACCACTGGCCATGAGTTGTGGATATTTCAAGCTTATCATCAATAAGGTAAGGATACTGAGTTACCTGACCTGTGTTAAGCTTGGTTGCCTGTGTTGTATTATTAATGCTTATACTGTCCTTGCTAATACCATTAAACAGCGAATTGTAAGTATCTTTTGATTTGCTGCTGCCTGCATATCGCACAAGCATATTGGTTGTAAAGCCCTGAAGCTGACCTAACTCCCTGAGTCCGTAATTGGTGTTTCCAACATCTATAGTAGGCAGTTTAGTGCTGGTCCAGTAGGCACTATCCTTATCAGCCGCCTGCTTGGTATCACCTGCGATTGAATCAGACACTCCATATCTGTCCTGACCTGATATTGAACGAAGAATATTAACCATTGTATTGCAGTTAACATCACCGCCGTAATTAATCTCACTAAACGCCGCAGTCTTATAACCATCAGAATAGTTACTGTACATCATACTGTCATGTGCGAAGAGTACGGCATTGCCTCTGCCTGCGAATTCCTTAATCAGGTCAACAGCCCCCTGTGCATTACCGATGGTATCAAGAGAATACTTATCAGAGAAACCTATTACAACCATATCGTAATTAAGAAGAGGATTTCTGTCATAGTCCTCATAATCATCAGAATCACGATATGTTCTTCCGGTATCTCTGTTGCCGCTTTCGTCATACAGGAACAAATTCTCATAACCTGTTGTCGTCATGGTTGATATCTCAAGTTCAATACCTGTAACTTCCTCAGCAGCCTCAAACAATTCATTAAAATGTTTTGCATTCTTAAGAAGCGTTTCATCACCTAATTTGCTTGCATAATCACTGCTGATAAGAAGTCGAATAGGATAACTGTCCAACGCCTTTTTATACGTTTTATAGGTAGAATATCCGCCTGACAGACCTGCTGTACATCTTTCTTCAGACAAATCCGGAATAATCTGGAGAACTCTTACAACCTTGTTGGCAGTACCTTCGCTGGCTCTGATTATAAATGCACCGTCCGTTGCACCTTCAACACCTGTTGTATCATCCACTGCCTCTGTAACTATCATCTTCCATCTGAAGTATCCAAGCATTGAGTCTGTAAGTGTTACATCAAGTTTAAAATCGCCCTCTTCATTGACATCAGCACCGCTCATTTCAATAAGAGCGCCGGTTGCATCTGTTCTCAACAAACCACTTGCAAAAACTTCATTATTATCATCTACTACATTATCTGTTCTGTAGATACCGTCACCATTCTTATCCACATATATGGCGTAGCGGTATATGGTCTCCTTGGCGCCTCTGACATTACCGGTAAACTGCACAACAGTATTGTCTGAATTTGCCGGCTTGATAATATATGCGTCACTTTCTTTATCAACCAAATAATCGTCATATTCAAGGCCGCCAGGTTTGTAGATGTTAATCTTGGCTCTCTTCTTACATACATTCCAGAAAGCTTCTTTCAATCCGAAATTATGTGCAAGACTTGCTTCCTTGAAAGTAAGCACATTACTTCTGCCTGCAAGCTCACTGAGCTTATAAACATATGTCGTAGAACCGATTTTACTCTTGTTGCCTTCATAAATCTCATCAGCAAGAATTACCGGCATATTCTTATCAGTTGCAAATTCCAGAATCTTGTTATAGCCTTTCTCGGTAAGGTCATAACCTGTCATACGTGTATATCCGGGTCCTACCGAATCACGGCTGGCATAATATTTAGTAGCATCAGACAGACCTTTTCCTCCGCCAGGCAAACTACCTGCTACCTTCAGAGCAAATATATCTCCTATTGGGGTATATATGAGTCCGTCAAGGTTATTGTCCCTCTTATCTGTATTAATGCTTATTCCGCCAAGGCCCTCCTGGTATGCAACCGTACTGGTATCAGTACCGTCATCGCCTGAAAGTGTTCCTACAATAATTAGGTCATATTCGGTCTTTAAATCGTCAGTCATACCATTATAACCATTTACAGAAATAGAGTTAACGATAACTTTTCTCTCGTAGTTCTTACGTGTAAGGACTGATGTATCTCCACCAATCATATACATAAGCTGGATAGCTGTCTCAAAATCCTTGACCTTTCTGTTTACAACAGACTGGTCTGCCAGACTGTACTCATAGAAACCGGCCGGCTGAATTTCAAGTATTTTGACTGGAGGCTGGCTCTCATGCGGATAAATACCAAGCAGATATTCAATAATCTGATTGTTGGTGATATCGTCACCATAAATTTCCTTGGCAGTATCGTAGTCTGTATCTCTGTGACCACCGCCACCGGTTGATGCCTTGCCATAAATATCCTGAGTCAGGGAACAGTCACCATTGAATACATAGATAGAACCGTTCATATAACCCTGATCATCAGAGTTAGCATTGTAATAGTATGGTCTGGTGTTGGTATCTGTATGCTTCAGTATGTTCTGACCTATCTGATACAGGAACATACCGGCATTCCAATCAAGCTTTATATTATTATCCACACTAAAACCATAATCCTCTATCTTCTCACCGGCTTTAATGTTATACTGTCTTCCGTTAAGCCAGATGCCGTTGACATCCTGTGTAAATACCCAGTCGCCATTATCATCCATTGTAAATCCGGAAGCATACCAGCCTTGCGGACCAACAAAATGGATTTCAAATTTATCAGTATCAAAATAGCCCATAGAGCCCTCGTAACCACTGGTTACAAGCTCACCGCCTATGGTCTTGTTGCTAACCTCTTTTGCAATGAATTCTTCTCTTAAATCATCGCTGTCAATGCCAAGAAGCAGATAATAAAGCTTAGCTATATACTGATCTGCTGAACCGTTACCGGCCGCCTTATCAAAAATAACTGCCTTATCATTAAAAACATTATGCTCTACAATGGCTGTAGCAACCTCTTTTGAGATATCATTGGTAGTGCTGTAGGTCGGGTTGCTGTAAATCACAGGATACTTTGCCATAAGCTCTGCATTGCCTGAGGCTTGTGCGGCAGCTGCCATTGAGTTATAAGTTGTAGCTGTATTGGCATGGGAACCATTGGAAATAAATACCAAATCAGCTCTCTTAACATCTTCTACTGTAACCTCTGTGGCTGATTTTGCAATAACCTGAAATTTGTTGCTTAAATAACTGGTGCCGGTAAGACCTCTTGCAAAAAAGTTTCTGTCATAGTACATTTTGCCATCAACTTCATATATAGTCTTGCCATCGCCTTCATCTTCCACATAACCGTCATCAGACACATGGTTCCATCCGCCACTGGTGTTAAGAAATGAGAAAACAGTCTGCTTCCAGTCTGAAAGCACCTTGCTTCCCTCCCAGTTCGGAAGCTTCTGAATATCAGACAGCTTAACCGGGCCTGACTCATTGTCAACCATATATCCAAGCTCACCATAGCCTGAATAAGGTGTTATCTCAAGGACTGTAAATTTATGTGTCGTAGTATTATAAATATTAGTACCTAATACATACTCATCTTCAAATTCACCACGTCCTGTGTCTTTGTCAATTTCACCATAGTATGCTTTGGTTGGTTTGTCAGCACCAAATGCATTGATGGCAACAACACCGACTATGCCTAAAAACATAACTATTGCGGCACAGATTGAGGCAATACGGAAGTTCTTGTTTCCAATTACTTTTTTAACTTTTCTACTCATTAACTCTCTCCTCCTAATCTGCTATATAACCGCTATTTTTTAAATCAGACCTTACAAGACCCTTTATGTCGCTGACACCTTCAGATAGCAATGATGACAGCTTCAAAGTGTCAAGGTCAAGTTTGTTTCTCACATTGGTATATCTTATAACTTCTCTCTGGGTGCTGTTACTCTCAAGAACAATAGTTACCTTGAACTGTACAACATCCGAAATAGAAGCTATCGTACCACTTTCCAGATTGTTTGAAAAATTAAAACTGTCTTCTGTTATCTGGACTAAAAATTTTTTAACTCTCGTACATAACGGGCTGGCTTCATCCAAGTCATCACCTATATCTGCTACATAAACGGTCTGTGTTGCAGCATCAAAAATATATTTATTAGATGCAATACCGGAATCTGTACTGCCATTATGTGTTACAAAGGTATATGTATTAGAACCGTCCTCTGTCTGTACCAAATCAATATAATTAGCCTCCATTATGGCATTAATGACATGATTCATAGTCAGATTGGCATCGTCCTGCAATGTTGACATTGTTGTCTGCTTATTGTAACCAAACACGCCGTTGCTCATAAGCAACGTGACAGCCGCCAGAATAATTGAACTAATAGCAAGTGCCACCAAAAGTTCAATCAAGGACAAACCCTTGTTATTTAATTTTAATCCTTCATTCATAAC
>JBJENU010000362.1:0-4814 GCA_051880355.1 Lachnospiraceae bacterium
TATTAATGTTTCAGAAATGGTGAAATTTGCTTCAGATGTATTAAATCAAAGAGAGGCAATCACACTTAATGCACAGGAAAAACTCACATATTCACAGTTGGTTCAGGTAGGCAGTTCTGCAGGAGGTGCAAGAGCGAAAGCCTTAATTGCATGGAATGAGAAAACAAATGAGATTCGTTCAGGTCAGTTAAATCTTGATAAAGATTTTGACTATTGGTTAATGAAATTTGATAACGTATCCAAAAACGGTGATCATGGGTTAGAGGATGTGCCGGAGTATACACTAATCGAATATGCATATTATAAAATGGCTTTAGCGGCAGGAATTAATATGAATGAGTGTAGAATTTATTCAAATGCCGGAGAAAATCATTTTATGACGAAACGATTTGATCGAGCCTGTGGAAAAAAGATTCATATGCAATCATTAGGGGCAATTGCGCATATTAGTTACAAAGAGCCGGCGTTGTGTAGCTATGAAATGGCTGCACAATATATGCGGGAATTAAATCTTTCTATGAAAGAAATAGAACAGTTCTATAGTAGAATGGTATTTAATTGTTTAGCAGTGAATCAAGATGACCATGTTAAAAATATATCTTTTCTTATGAATCGTAGTGGTGAGTGGAGTTTAGCTCCTGCATATGATATTACTTTTTCGTATAATCCTACGAACAAATGGCTTAGAGCTCACCAGATGACAATTAATCAGAAAACCAGAGATATTCAATTGACGGATATGTTGGAAGTCGGTAAAAAAATGGGCATGAGAAAAAGAAAGTGCATGGAAATTATCTTAAAGATAAGCAAAGTTGTTGCAGATTTTGAGAAGTATGCAATAGAGGCAAAGCTTAGAGAAAAGACTTATAGTGATATTCGAAAGGTGCTTGACCAAAACAAGGTAGAAATTGATTCATAAATTATTTTTACGTGGACTGAGGACTGTGGGGAAGAGTTCAGAAGAAGCCTGGAGAATTGAGGAAAGAGTAACAACAAGAAAGAGTCCGCTTGTGATGTGCCCCAAAAGTTAGACCTAAAATCTAACGATTGGAGGTCGGTACACAAGCGGACCCCTTTTTATTGTTAAAAAATCAGTTCTTCTTAGCTGCGTTGTAAGAATTAATCTTGTTCTGAATTCTCTCAACAGGGTCAAGGAATTCGCTGATTGAAGTATCATGGTTGAGTGTATCAATGAGAAGGGCAATATACTTACTCATATCAACATCAATGTACCATGGCTTGGTGAGAAGCTCTTCCGGCTGGTATACAAGATTAGTTGTAAGTACGCGGTCAAGAACACCTTTCTCGAAGGCTTCGTCAAACTTCTTGAAACCATTGGTAAAGAGTCCGAATGTACTCATTGCAAACACTCTCTTGGCACCACGCTTCTTAAGCTCACCTGCAACATCAAGAATACTTTCACCTGAAGAAATCATATCATCAATGATTATAACATCCTTACCGGCAACATTGCTTCCAAGGAATTCATGGGCAACAATAGGGTTACGTCCGTTGACAACTCTTGTGTAGTCACGTCTCTTGTAGAACATACCCATGTCAATGCCAAGTACGTTGGCAAGGTATACGGCACGTCCCATACCGCCTTCGTCAGGGCTTATCATCATCATGTGGTCGCTGTCGATGGTAAGGTCGTCAATATTGTTAAGCAATGCCTTGACAAACTGGTAAGAGGCCTGAACTGTCTCAAAGCCCTTGAGTGGAATTGCGTTCTGGACACGAGGGTCGTGGGCATCAAATGTAATAATATTTTCAACACCCATATTGGTAAGCTCCTGAAGCATAAGTGCACAGTCAAGAGATTCTCTTGATGTTCTCTTGTGCTGTCTTGACTCGTAAAGGAATGGCATAATAACTGTAATTCTTCTTGCCTTGCCACCTGCAGCAGCAATTACTCTCTTAAGATCCTGATAGTGGTCATCCGGTGACATATGGTTCTGGTAGCCGCAAAGTGAGTAGGAAAGGCTGTAGTTGCAAACATCTACCATAATGTAGAGGTCGTAGCCTCTGACAGATTCATTCATAACGCCTTTTCCTTCGCCTGAACCGAAACGTGGTGTAGCAGCATTAACAACAAAAGAATCTCTGTTGTAGCCTTCAAATTCGTGCTGCGCACTGTCGTCAAGCTTGCGCTGGCTTCTCCAGTCAACAAGGTACTTGTCTACCTTCTCGCCCAGCTTAGAGATACTTTTAAGCGGAATTATGCCAAGTGTACCAACTGGCAGGTTTGTAAATGAGTTATCATTGTTTAACATGTGGTTTCCTCCAAGGTGTAATGTGGTTTGAATATATTTATATATTTGAATAGGTGTGAAATATCACACTTTTCTAATATAACAAAATTAAATAAGATGTCAAGAAATTATTTGAGTGAATTTCTTAATTGTTTTTTTCTTATTCTTATATCATCTCCATAAAAATATAAAATCCTGTAATTACTTAAAATTCTTGAAAAAATTCTTTCATCGTATTTATCCCTTAAATTCTCAAGATCCATATTGGTAGAGATAATGGTTGACTTTTTGCGGAGAATTCTCTCATTGAGACAGTAAAATAATTTTGAAACTGTGAACGAGTTGGTAAGCTCCGTGCCAAGGTCGTCAATTATCAGCAAGTCGCAGTCTAAGCAGTAGTGACTTTCAGGCAACTCCTGCGATATGTCTGCAGTGCGGAAGGCCTCACTTGAGAAAACGTCAAAGAACTCAATTGCAGTGAGGTAAATTACGCTGTGGGTAGTTCTTATTAATTCGTCTGCAATGCAGTTGGAAAGAAAAGTCTTGCCAACGCCTGTATCACCATAGAACAAAAGGTTCTCATTGCAGCTGTCAAAATCCTTTACAAAGTCTTTTGCTACTTTGAGATTCTTTACCATATGGGCACGTGGGGTATCGTTGGTTGTGCTGTCAATCCTGTTCCCGGAATCGGAATAGTAATCAAGACAAAAGGTATTAAAATTCTCGCTTGAAATAATATTCTTAATGTTGGACTGGGTATAGAGCAAATCTATGGCCCGCTTATTGAAGCACCGGCACTTTTTGTTATCAACATATCCTGTGTCGTGACATATCTTACAGTCATAGACTCCGTCAAGGTAATCCGCAGGATATCCGTGGGACATAAGCAGACGACACCGTTCCCTGTTAAGCTGAGCAAGCTTATTGCGGTACTCATCCATAGTCATCCCGCCCATAATAATGGCAGGGCCGCTGGAAGAGGAAAGGGCAATAATCTCATTGTCTATGGCTAAGATATCGGGATGGGCTTCATAAACTTCATCCCTGCGCTGCCTCGTTGCCTGTCTGTTGCGGGCCTGTATTAAATTATATTGGCGCATAATTGCATCATATTGTGTATTAGTAAGTGGCATATTAACTCCTGACAGAATTAGTTCTCTATTAATGTTCTCTCAAGCTCACTGAAATCATAATTCCTTGTACCGTTGTAGGCTGTCTTTTTGGCGCCTGAGGCAGATGACCTGGCAGACTTATTAGAAGCAAATTCTTTATCTGAATTCTCCAGTTCTGCCATAGTAAATATATTCTTCTCACGCCATGCCTTAAGTATGGAATCAGCGTACTTGAAGCTTGGCTCATGAATCTTCTGGATTGTTCTGTTGCAGGCTTCAACAATCATCTCATCTGTAAAGCAATAATCACTGTTCCACTTATCGATAAATTCCTTCTCAGACTGCCCAAGACTTCTTCCTGAGATGCCGAAAGCCTTCATAACAGATATTACGCTGCTGTTATAGCTGCTTGTACGGTCCTTGGCCTCCTGTATGCTTGTAACTCCATTGCTGTGCCAGTCAAGTGCAACCTTCTGGATATAGTGGATGCTGGCATGATTGTTGGTGACACAGTACTCAACAAGATAGATAATCAAATCAACTGTAAACTGCAAATCAACATACAGGTACAATAAAACTTCGCGGTCCTTAGGGTTGAGGAGTCTGTTAAGGTATCTCTCTGCAACATAGAACATCTCCGTAATCTCATCCTGTGCGCTGAGCTGGCGAATCTGCGCAGCAGACAGATTAGTTCTGGCAGGTTCCTTAACCATTGCATTAGACTGTGATGTTGCCTCAATAACAGACTCTTCTTCAGGTGACAAAGCTGCAGAAGATTTACTGCCTGCAGTATTCTCACCGCCATGCCCGGCAATGTTGCCGGAATGTTCTGTGGGATATGTAAGATTAAGACCGACAAGCTCGCTGCCGTCACTGTTATATACAAATTCCAATAAACCTTCGTTATTCCAGTAGCGGAGTGCTCTCATAATATCCGCTTCAGTGTGATTGAAAGTATCCGCAAGCGTGGCAACGGATATTGACTTATCCCTGTTGCTTAAGCAGCGTACAATGTATAAATACACCTTAACGAATTCGCCATTGGCGCGAGGCATATATACATCAAAAAATGTGTTAGGTAGAGCTGTGAAATCAGTTGAAAACTGTTGCTGTAATGTAAGTGTGCTCATTGTAAAAAACCGCCCTTTGTTACTTCTCGTCAAAAATTGAACGTAGGCAAATAATACCACTTTATTTTGAATTTGTAAATAGCCAAAAACCGCACCGGGACTGAATTTGAGCCAATGTGGAAAATGTTGATAATGTGGATAATTTACTTTTGCAAATAAAAAAAACCAGTAAATTTCCGCAATTATTAAATTGCAAGTTATGAACAAAAAATCCACATATGGATGTGAGTAATTCACATTGGCATATGTGGATAATGTGGATAATTTTTATTGAATAATGTCTTCTCCGATTTTATACACGTTTCCGGCACCCATAGTTA
>JBJENU010000363.1:0-4787 GCA_051880355.1 Lachnospiraceae bacterium
AAGCCGTATAGGCGGTATCAGTCTTGAGGACATTGAAAAGCAGGTTGAAATGATGCACAGCAAGGCATTTGATCCGCTGGGACTTGAAACTGACACTACACTTGACAGTGCAGGCAGCCATAAGATGAGAAGCGGTAAGGAGGAACATCTCTACAATCCGCAGACAATACATCTTTTACAGCTTGCAACAAGAACAGGAAGCTATGAGACCTTCAAGGAGTACACAAGTCTTGTAAATAAAGAAACCAAAGCAATGAATCTTCGCGGTCTTATTGGATTTAAATATCCTAAAAAGGGAATTTCCATCGACGAAGTGGAAAGTGTTGATTCAATTGTCAAGCGTTTTAAGACAGGTGCTATGTCCTACGGTTCAATATCACAGGAAGCTCATGAGGCTATGGCAATTGCAATGAATATGATTCACGGTAAGTCAAACAGCGGTGAGGGCGGCGAAAGCTTAGAGCGACTCACTGTGGGTGAGGACGGACTTAACCGCTGCTCGGCAATTAAGCAGGTTGCTTCCGGACGTTTTGGCGTAACCTCAAGATATCTTGTAAGTGCCCAGGAGATACAGATTAAAATGGCTCAGGGTGCAAAGCCTGGTGAAGGCGGACATCTGCCTGGAAAGAAGGTTTATCCTTGGATTGCAAAGACAAGACACTCAACTCCGGGTGTAAGTCTTATTTCGCCGCCACCACACCATGATATTTATTCAATTGAGGATTTGGCTCAGTTAATTTATGATTTGAAAAATGCCAACAAGGATGCAAGAATCTCGGTTAAGCTTGTATCTGAGGCAGGCGTAGGTACAGTTGCAGCAGGTGTTGCCAAAGCCGGTGCGCAGGTAATTCTGATTTCCGGCTATGACGGAGGTACAGGCGCCGCTCCTAAGAGTTCAATTCACAATGCAGGTCTTCCTTGGGAGCTTGGCCTTGCTGAAGCACACCAGACACTTATTATGAATGGTCTTCGTAATAAAGTTATTATTGAGACAGATGGTAAGCTTATGAGCGGACGTGATGTGGCAATTGCAGCCATGCTTGGTGCAGAGGAGTTTGGTTTTGCAACAGCTCCCCTTGTAACTCTGGGCTGCGTAATGATGAGAGTATGTAATCTGGATACATGTCCTGTTGGTGTTGCAACACAGAATCCTGAGCTTAGAAAGAGATTCACAGGTAAGCCTGAATATATTGTTAATTTTATGCACTTTATCGCACAGGAATTAAGAGAGTATATGGCAAAGCTTGGAATCAGAACCGTAGATGAACTGGTAGGACGCACAGACCTTCTTGAAGCAAGGAAGGTACCTGACAGCGGCTATTCGGAAAATGTTGATATGAGTGCAATTCTCAACAATCCATTTGAAAAGAATTACGGTAAAATTCAGTACAACCACAAGAAGGTATATGATTTTGAACTTGAAAAAACCATTGACGAAAAGGTGCTTTTAAAAGAATTTAAGACTGCACTGGCAAATGGACAGAAGAGAAGCATAGAGATTGATGTAACCAACACTGATCGTACACTTGGTACACTTTTTGGTGCGGAAATTACAAGGAGATATCCGGAAGGTCTTGCAGAAGATACCTTTACCGTAAAATGTAATGGCAGCGGCGGACAGAGCTTTGGTGCATTTATTCCTAAAGGACTTACCCTTGAACTTGTGGGTGACAGCAATGATTACTTTGGTAAGGGGCTGTCAGGCGGTAAGCTTATTGTATATCCGCCAACAGGCATTACTTTTAAGGAAGATGAAAATATAATTATCGGTAATGTGGCACTGTACGGAGCTACAAGCGGTAAGGCATATATTAACGGCGTTGCCGGAGAACGTTTCTGCGTCCGTAACTCAGGAGCAACGGCTGTTGTGGAAGGTGTTGGCGACCATGGCTGTGAATATATGACAGGAGGACGTGTTGTTATCTTAGGTAACACCGGCAAGAATTTTGCAGCAGGTATGAGCGGCGGTATTGCATACGTACTTGATGAAGATTCAAATCTTTATAAGAAGATTAACAAGCAGCTTGTTTCAATGGAATCAGTTACTGATAAGTATGATGTTCTTGAACTTAAAAATATTATTACAGAGCATGTTGCATACACGAATTCAACAAAGGGTAAGGAAATCCTTGATAACTTTGGTGAGTATCTTCCGAAGTTTAAGAGAATTATCCCTCATGACTATAAGAAGATGATGAATGCCATTGTCCAGATGGAAGAGAAGGGTCTTTCAAGTGAGCAGGCCCAGATTGAAGCATTTTATCTCAATATGAAGTAAGAGGAAGGAGAAACGATATGGGAAAACCAACAGGATTTTTAGAATATGAGCGCGAAACAAGTGTTTCGGTAAAACCAAAGGAAAGAATAAAAAATTTCAACGAGTTTCATATCCCTCTTTCCGAAGAGCAGCAGCGCAGGCAGAGTGCCCGCTGTATGGATTGCGGCGTTCCGTTCTGCCAGGCCGGTATGATGATAAAAGGCATGGCATCGGGCTGTCCTCTTAACAATCTGATACCTGAGTGGAATGACCTGCTCTACAACGGAAACTGGCAGCAGGCTTACAACAGACTTAAGAAAACAAGTAATTTCCCTGAATTTACCAGCCGTGTATGTCCGGGACTCTGCGAGGCTGCCTGTACATGTGGTCTCAACGGTGACCCGGTATGTACCAAGGAAAACGAAAAGGCCATTATTGAGCATGCTTATGAGCAGGGCTGGGCAGGCCCAAAGCCACCTAAGGTAAGAACAGGTAAAAAGGTTGCAGTAATCGGCTCAGGTCCTTCAGGTCTTGCTGCTGCAGACCAGCTCAACAAGAGAGGACACGAAGTAACAGTATATGAGAGAGCTGACAGAATTGGCGGACTTCTCCGCTACGGCATCCCTAATATGAAGCTTGAAAAGCACATAATTGACAGAAAGCTTGAAGTTATGGAGGCAGAAGGAATTAAGTTTGTAACTGATGCCAATGTAGGTGAGAATGTCAAGGCTTCCGCAATTATGAAGGACTATGATGCAGTGGTGCTTTGCTGCGGTGCTTCTAATCCAAGAGATATTAAGGTGCCGGGACGTGATGCCAATGGAATTTATTTTGCAGTTGATTTCCTGAAAGCCACAACTAAGAGTTTACTTGATTCTAATTTAAAGGATGGCAAATTTATCTCGGCTAAGGGTAAAAAAGTTATGGTTATCGGCGGCGGTGACACAGGTAATGACTGTGTGGGCACGTCAATCAGACATGGCTGTGCTTCCATTGTCCAGCTTGAAATGATGCCTAAAGCTCCTGATAAGAGACTTGACAGCAATCCGTGGCCACAGTGGCCAAAGGTCTGCAAGACAGACTACGGTCAGGAAGAGGCAATTGCAGTGTTTGGAAATGACCCACGAATATATACAACAACAGTCAAGGAATTCAAGAAGGATAAAAAAGGCAATGTGAACAAGGCAGTGCTTGTCAAGCTTGAATCTAAAAAGGATGAAAAGACAGGGCGCATGATGATGGCAGAAGTAGCCGGAAGCGAATATGAGATGGATGTTGATCTTGTTCTTATCGCAGCAGGCTTTTTAGGAACCCAGAATTATGTATCTGATGCCTTTGGCGTGGAACTGAATGAGCGTACCAATGTAAAAACTGCACCGGGAAGTCATGCAACCACAGTGGATAAAGTATTTACCGCAGGTGATATGCACAGGGGCCAGTCTCTTGTAGTATGGGCCATAAGAGAGGGCAGGGATGCAGCAAAAGAAGTGGATGAATATCTGATGGGATATACAAATCTTTAATTACAAAATAATAGAAAAGTATGGGCTGTAGGTAAGCTGTTTTTAATGGCTTATTTACAGCCCTACTTTTTTGCAAAAGGTCTTGACAGGATTCTAATAGTGTGTTAGTTTATTTTTAACAACTGTGATATCACAAATAGCACAGTTGAATATATTAGCAATAGTCGCCTGTTAATAGAAAGGGGGAATGATGAATGTTTCAGATTGATAACACATCTAAGGTGCCTGTGTATGAGCAGCTTATTGAACAGGTAAGTGATTATATTCTGGCAGGAATCCTAAAGGAGAATGATGCACTGCCGTCTTTTAGAACACTGTCTGTCCAATTATCAGTTAATCCTAATACAATCAGGAAGGTTTATGAGCATTTGGAGATAATGGGGATTACGTATACCCAGCATGGCAAGGGCGTATTTGTCTCACCGGATGCCTGCAGGGTAATCAGGGAATCATTGAAAAAAGAACTGCCCGGGTTTGAAAAACAATTGAAGAAATTCAAAATGGCGGGAATAAGACAGGAAGATATTATGGAAATTGTAAGGAGGTGCTACGATGATTGAACTTATTAATGTAACTAAAAAATTTGGGGATTTTGTAGCAATTGAAGATACGAGTCTTATATTTGATGAGGGAAAAATTTATGGAATTATAGGTACTAACGGTGCAGGTAAATCAACCTTCTTGCGATTGCTCTCAGGTGTTTATTCACTGGAGGCGGGGGAAATATTATATGATTCAGAAAAAGTTTTTAATAACTCAAAAGTGAAAAAGGATATTTGTTTTGTGCCTGATGAATTGTATTTTGAAGAAAATTCCAATCTTTTCATTATGGCAAAGAGATATAAGCTTATATACCCTCAATTCAGTCAGGAAAAATTTGATAAGCTTGTGGAAGAATTTAAGCTGGATAAGAAAAAAACTTTTAAGACATTTTCAAAAGGTATGAGAAAATTGGCTGCTATTATTCTGGCTCTTTCTTCAGGGGCAAAATATCTGTATTTTGATGG
>JBJENU010000364.1:0-4783 GCA_051880355.1 Lachnospiraceae bacterium
GGAAGCACAACAGGGTATTTTGCCTTCCACTGACTGCATCTGTCAAGCCAGAAATCATCACTCCAGATTTTAGTTCCATCAGGAATTGCCTCATTAAGCTTTGCAAGGAGGTCTTTGGCATCTGCCCATACAGGCATATCAACGTGGAGAGTCGGCTTTTTAAGTTCATCTGCATCAATATCATTCATAATCACATAAGCTTCTCTTGCCCATGTTTCCCAGCTGTAGCCAACCTGTCTGATACTGAGACGGTTGCCGATGGATAACACCAAATCACTGTTCTGAACCGCAAAATTACCCGGTCTGTCACCCATAATTCCGCCTCGTCCCACATAAAGAGGATGCTCATCATATATTGCATCAATGCTGTCCCAACCTGTGACAACCGGAATGTTAAGCTTGTCAACCACCTTTTTAAAGCTCTCAAAGCCACCTGATATTCTGATACCGTTTCCTGCGTAAAGAACAGGTCTTTTAGCATTCCTTACTTTTTCAATAATTGCACTTACTGTATCATCTGTAACAGCCGGCACCTGCCGTGATGCAACCTCAGCTACGTTAAAGCCCTTCAAATCATCAGTCTCAACCATTGCCGCCTGAACATTAAGAGGAATATCAAGCCAGCATGGTCCCGGTCTTCCTGTAGTTGCAAGATAATATGCCTTTTCGAGACAATATCTTATGGTTGTCGGGTCAATTACCATCTCGCAATACTTTGTCATTGAGTCCACAGCTTTTGTAATATCAAATTCCTGGTCACCCATGGCACGGATGTTAAGTCCCGTGCTTCTTGCCGTTGTATCAAATCTCACCTGACCTGAAATTATAAGCATTGGAATTGAATCAAGCCAGCCGCCCACTACGCCTGTAATGGCATTGGTGCCGCCTGGACCTGTGGTTACACAGACAGCTGCTATTTTATTATGAATTCTTGCATAGCTTTCCGCTGCAATGGCGCAGGCCTGCTCATGGTGGTTATACACACAGGTAAGCCCCTTGGCATGACCAAGACTGTCATTAAGATGCATTGCGCCACCGCCTGTTACGGTAAATGCATGGTTTATTCCATTTTTCACGAGAAACTGTGCAATATAATCTGATACTTTGATTTTCATAGCATTCTCCTTATTAATTATTTTACCTGAATAATTATCTGACAGCTTCGATAATAACCTTTGCCATATAATCTATCATCTCGTCAGTCATTCCCGGATATACTCCTACCCAGAAAGTATCCTGCATAATCCTGTCGGTATTCTCTAAGTTTCCTACAACTCTGTAGCCTGCGCCCTCTGCCCTCATTTCATCAAAGCACGGATGCTTGGTAAGATTTCCTGCAAAAAGTACTCTTGTCTGAACATTATGGTCTTCAATATACTTAACAACAGCCTTGCGGTCAATTCCTTCCCTGACTGTCATAAGGAAGCCAAACCAGCTTGGCTTAGAGTTCTCACAAGGTTCCGGCAAAATAAGCTTGTCAGATACACACTCAAGAGCAGCCCTTAATCTGTCAAAGTTATGTCTTCTCCTCTCAACAAATGAAGGGAACTTGTCAAGCTGTGCACATCCGATTGCCGCCTGCATATCTGTTGCCTTAAGGTTATATCCAAAATGTGAATATACATATTTATGGTCAAAGCCAAGTGGCAATTCGCCAAACTGCTTGTCAAAACGATGTCCGCATACATTATCCCTGCCTGAAGGACATACACAGTCTCTTCCCCAGTCTCTCATTGAGTGGATAATCTTGTTGAGAAGCGGGTCGTTAGTATATACAGCACCGCCTTCGCCCATTGTCATATGGTGTGGAGGGTAAAAGCTGCTTGTACCGATATCGCCGATTGTACCTGTAAACTTTTCTTCTCCGTTGATTGTGTACTTTGTTCCAAGTGCATCACAGTTATCTTCAACAAGCCACAAATTGTGCTTATCACAAAATGATTTAACTGCCGCAAGATTAAACGGATTGCCAAGTGTGTGGGCAATCATAACTGCCTTGGTTTTTTCTGAATAGGCCGCTTCAAGCATATTGACATCAATGTTGTACTGTGGAATTGTAACATCCACAAACACCGGAACTGCACCGTACTGAATTGCAGGTGTAACTGTTGTCGGGAAGCCGCAGGCAACAGTAATAATTTCGTCACCTCTCTTAATTCTTCTCTCTCCAAGAAGCGGTGACGTAAGAGTCATAAAAGCTACAAGGTTAGCTGAAGAACCTGAATTAACAAGGCTGCAATAACGGACATTGAGATATTTTGCAAATTTCTTTTCAAATTCATCGGCATATCTTCCCGCTGTAAGCCAGAATTCCAGTGAACTGTCAACAAGATTAACCATTTCATTATGGTCATAAACTCTTGAAGCATAAGAAATTCTGTCGCCTTCCTCAAAAGGTTTCTTTTTATGGAATGTGTCGCAATATTCTTTTACCATTTCAAGAATCTGTTCTTTTGCCTGTTCCTGTGTCTTATTTTCAAACATCATTGATTTCCTCCAAAAAATTCGTTAATCTGCTTGTCCATACAAGCGCATACATTGCCTTTTTCTGCAAAAACCTTGTACCATTCTACGCTCTTTTCAATAGCTGTCTCAAAATTCCATACCGGTTTCCAGCCAAAAGTACTTTTAAGCTTAGAACAGTCAAGCTTAAGGAAGTTAGCCTCGTGAGGACCGCCATCATACTGATTAATCCACTTCAGACCCTGCCCCCATTTATCACAGAATATGTCAACAAGCTTTCCTGTTGTCACGCAGTCACTTTCATCAGGTCCAACATTGTAAAAGCCTGCATACTTTCTGTCCTCATACTGCTTCTGTACAATCATAAGATATACCGCCAGAGGCTCTAAAACATGCTGGTACGGGCGCGTTGAATGAGGATTTCTGACGATAATATCACGTTTTTCAATGGCAGCTCTTGCACAGTCAGGTACAATCCTGTCATTGGCAAAATCACCGCCTCCGATAACATTGCCCGCTCTTGCCGTAGATACTGCAACCTCCATATTATTAAAAAATGAATTAATGTAGCTGTGTGTGACAAGCTCAGAACAAGACTTGCTGTTAGAGTATGGGTCAAAGCCGTCCAGTGGCTCATTCTCCCTGTAACCCCAGCTCCATTCCTTGTTCTCATATACCTTATCTGTTGTTACATTGAGAAAGGACTTAACACATGGATTCAGCCTCACACATTCGCATATATTAACTGTGCCCATAACATTAGTTTCATAAGTATACACAGGATTTTTGTACGAATCTCTCACAATGGGCTGGGCAGCCAGATGAAGCACTATCTGGGGCTGTACCGAATCAAAAACCTGCTTCATACAATCCAGGTCCCTTACATCACCTATTATTGAATTCATCCTGCCTTCCAAATCTGCCATTGCAAACAGGTTAGGATTGGTAGGTGCTTCCAGTGAGTATCCCGTAACCTCGGCACCGGCATTAACAAGAATCCTGCAAAGCCATGTACCCTTAAAGCCGGTATGCCCGGTCACTAATATTTTTTTACCTTTGAAAAAATCTAAATTCATATTTGAGTCCTTTTCTATAAATAATTGGAATCCTCCCACTTCGTGGGCCCCTCCATTGTGCCACTCTTCGAGTGGCAGTCGGCATCTACTGTGCCACGCTTCGCATGGCAGTCGGACCTAAGGAATCCTCCCACTTCGTGGGTCCCTCCTTAGGTCAATATGCCCAAGGTGCTTTGCCGCTGTTCCAAAGTTCTTCTAATTTTTCCATTTCGCGCTTGGTATCCATGCACTGCCAGTAACCGTTATGCATATAGGCTTTGAGTTCTCCCATGGCCGCTACTGTCTCAAGTGGTTCTTTTTCAAATACTGTTGAATCTCCGGCAATGTAGTCAAAAATTGCAGGCTCAAGTACCATGTAGCCACCATTGATTCTGCTTCCGTCAGACATATTTTTCTCACGGAAGGACTTAATTGTGCTCTCCTCATTAATGTCCAGCACTCCAAAACGCTGACCTGCAGTTACGGCTGTGATTGTGGCGATTTTGCCGTGTGACTTGTGAAACTCAACAAGCTTGCAGATATCAATGTCACAAACGCCATCACCGTATGTAAGCATAAAGGTCTCATTGCCAATATACTGCTGCACTCTCTTTACACGTCCACCGGTCATTGTGTTAAGACCTGTATCAACCAGTGTAACCTTCCAAGGCTCTGACATATTGTTGTGAACGGTCATCTTACCGCCCTGGGTGAAATCAAAGGTTACATCACTGTTGTGCAGCGCATAGTCTGCAAACCACTCCTTTATCACATATTGCTTATATCCACAGCATATAATAAAGTCATTAAATCCATAATGTGAATATTCTTTCATGATGTGCCACAAAATAGGCTTACCGCCTATTTCAATCATTGGCTTAGGCTTTAAGTGGCTCTCCTCACTGATTCGTGTTCCAAATCCTCCGGCTAAAATAACAACTTTCATATTTTCCCTCCATCTTCAGCTTACAATATTTTACTGTATTAGCTATTCATTGTCAACAGTGTCACCTTCAACTATGTGTATGGCAACTCGCTGGCTTTCCGGCGGCAGTGTCATATAGTCACCATATATTGTGGTAAGAATTGAATCATACCCCACAGGACCATCAAAATAATCATCATCCACCTGAACCGGAACAGTTTCTTTATACCAGTCTCTCTCAAGGGTAATGTGCAGTCTTGTGAGAAGACCATTGCTGTAAAATACTTTTTTGGTATTGTTTCCGGCTGACTGGCTCAGCTTATTATATTTTTTCATAATC
>JBJENU010000365.1:0-4758 GCA_051880355.1 Lachnospiraceae bacterium
ACTGATGTTTTCCGATATTTGACAAAATGAAAATAACTGCCTTGTTGATACCCTTATACTCGCTGTAGTCAACATAATCCCTGTGTCCCATGGCCCTTCCGTAAACCAATGTCATACGCAGTCTTAAAAGTCTCTGCTTAAATTCGCTTTCATACGCTCCATCCAGCACAAAACAGTCAACTTCCATCTTGTTCAGGTATTTGGGATTACAATGTTTTTTAACCTTTTCATAACTCTTAAGGCTAATATCTTCCTTCAGATACACAAGTCTTGTAATAAAATCCAGAAATCCTCCGGGACAAAGCTTAGTTGTCTGCACCAGCTCAAAATCATCGCCCCAGACCTCCTTTGGCAATGCCAGCAGTTTCTCATATTCAGGACGTGTAAAAACAACATCAACGTCATCATCCCACGGGATAAATGATTTGTGCCTCACTGCCCCCAGGAGAGAGCCGGCATCGTAAAAATACTGTATATTATTTTCATGACAAACCGTATGAAGTTTTCGCATTATTATCCGGTTTAATTCCTGTGCCTTCTTTAAGTTACTATTCATGCCTTTGTGTGCCTTTCCTAATTTTCAAAATTAAAATAACTCAAACAATTATTATCGCTGACCATCTTTTCGGCGCCTGTCATAATTTCCAGGCTTTCCTCCAATTGGTCTAATTCCTCCTGTGTATAGGCTCTCCTGTCTACATAAATTCCTGCAAAGCCCAGTTCCTTCACTCTGGCAATACGCTCCTCAAGAGGCAGTTTTGCCAGTTCTTTCTGGAATTCAGCCTCAGGCCTGCCATCCATTGCGCCATAGCTCCACCTTAGAGTGTCTGACATAAGCATTCCCGTAAACAGGTCATAATCTTCCATCTCATTTTCAAATCCGCCCTCCGGATACCGGTGATAAGGCATCTGGTAAATCATGCTTCCCGGCTCAACCTTAGCCTCAATAGCCTCAACAAAGGCCTTATCACTTCTAAAATCTGTCTCTGCAGCAATAACGCCATCCTCAAATACCGGAAGCTGTTCCCACAGACAAATACTGCAAAGGGCAACGGCTGCCCCTGTGACTATATATTTATTGTGCTTATGTGCCAGACTCTGTATAAAATGTGAAAGTCCCACAAGTGAAATAAATACCAGAAATACTACTATTCTGCAATACCCCCTGATGCTGTCGCTCACCAGGAATGCAAAAAGAGTTCCTATTCCGTTGCCTGCTGCAAGCAGTATAATGAATATATTAAGCTGCCCCAGGAAACGCATTCTTTTCGTAAGTGCCGTATCATCCTTTTTAAAGAAATAGGCAAATACAATAATCATGCCTGCCAGTGCCATTATTCCCATATAGGTTGCATTATTTTCTGTCACAAACGGAGCAGTGTTATTATAATCCTGTATCATATCCTCAAGAAGAATTGATAACTTACTGTTGTACGGAATAAACAACTGGATTAATTTCAGCCCATAATATTCAGGGCCTGTGAATCCGCCTCTCACAACTGCGGCACCATTGGAACCATTCTGCATATTGTAAATTATTTTAGGAATCATATTAATTATAATTGTAATTCCAATTCCTGCAATTGCCGTGATTGACGGCAGAATCGACTTGAATTTTTTGGTCTGTATTAATTTTATTATTGCCACAACAACTAATAAATAGCATGTAAAAAACGGATAATAAATAATTCCGTTGTTGGCAATCAAAATAATAAAAAGAATCGCCAGCCAGTTTCTTTTATTTTTAAAAAACCCTTTTGCGAATTTCAGAACATCTTCTCTCTCGTACAGCCATATACACAAAAGGATTGACAAAGGAACAAAATAAGCTTCAGCCAGCTGATAGTGACCATGCTCCACTATTCTTCCTGTTATATACGGAGTAAATGCATATGCCAGACTGGCAAAAACTGCAATCCAGTTCTTAATTTTCAGCTCCCGGAGTACTAAAAAAGAAATAATCGCTGACAGGTAATATATTAAATATAAATTGATGTTACTTCCGCGGACCCAGTCAGTTGCCCTCACACTTAATTTAAGAGTAAGCAGGTCAAAATTATGCAGTACACAGGTTGAAAAATCATAGGCATTGGTTGTATATGGTGCAGCAAGCCTTGGTCTTTCAATGCTCCATCCCTGCTGGGACAGCAGCTTGGCGTTAACCAGATTAGTCATGGCGTCATTGCCGCCGTAAGTTATTGGTACATCAAAGCTGATTTTATCCCAGCGGTAAACTACCGCCAGTAAAAGTGTGACTGTCGCCATCAGTATAGTAATACTTAATATATTCTTTTTCATGTGATGACTCCTTTCCCACTTTTATAATTTTATATACTCCAGATTTCCACCTGCAATAAACTCATTGCCGGTTATATTCTTTAATTCATTTTCAAGCTCTTCCAGTTCTTTTAACCCTGCTTCAGGGTAATTAGTTGTGATATAATTGCTTCTGTCAATAAATACTGCCGAAAATCCTGCATTTCTTAATTCTTCAACAAGTTGGGCAACAGACAGATATTTAAGATGATTTCTCCAGCCATCTGCATCAAAGCTACTTTTTACATCTATATTCCAGCACAGATTTTTACTTAAAAAGAACCCTGTACTTCTGTTATTGTATTCCCAGATAATTCCGCCTACCGGAGTGTATTTGCCGATAACTGCCGGCTGATATACCTTAGAGCTTCTTCCAATATCCGCCTCCATATCTGCAACAAAAGCTTCCTCCTGAATATACTGACTGTTAATATCTCCATAGAATCCGCTAAACTGGGCCGGCTGCTGTATCAAGATACTTCCGCCTGTAACCAGGCAGACAATTCCTGCAATTACCACCGGATACTTTGACTTTTGCACAAGCCTCTCAAATGCCATAAAGAAGCCTATTATTGAAAGATATATTATAAAAATAACTCCCTTGGCATAATCAGTGAGGCCACCGTTAAAAATCCCTGTTATAACTGCCCCTAATCCGCCGGTCTCACACACAAGCAAAAGCATAAGCACCGCTTCTGCCAGAAACATATAGCGGCTGTTCTTTTTCTTTTTGACTATACCGGCAAGCAGAGTAATTACCAGTATTACAAAGCCTATGATTCCCACAATTCCCAAAAATGAGCTTATATTAAGGCTGTTACGCACTATGGTGTATTTGTAGTAGCTGTTAATAACTGTTCCCAAAAATCCAATTCCCAGATTATTAACCGGCAAAAACATCTGAATAAACTTAAGTCCTTTTATCTCAGCAGTTGCAGCAGGACTTTGGTATGGATAAAAGGTTCCCGTGCCTGTCCAGTACGGAATATTAAAAAGCAAAGTGACAACAAGCATTATTCCGACAAGAATAAAACTCTTAAAGAGACATTTCCTGCCTTGTCCCTTCAATGCACCTGAAATTCCCGCAGTAAGTAAAATCACACCTGAAAAGAAAGCATAATACCCTGCACCATTAAAGCACATAAGAATCACAAGACCTATTACCAGAAAATTCCTCTTGTTATCAAAAAATCCGGAATCAAGTCTGAAAAAGCTTTCATCCTCATAAATTCGTATTCCAAATAAAACCGCAACAGGCACAAAGTAACAGCCCATCATTCCAAATTCAGTCATAGCCATGGAAAATACATATGTTGATGTGGCAAAAGTGACAGAACCCAAGATACAGCTAAAGCTTCCCATTTTAAGCCTTTTCATTACAACAAATGAAATAAGCGCCATCAGAAAGAAACTTAAAATCATCTGCAGATTAAGTGCAACAGCTACATTGCCTGTTATTATATACAATAATTTCAAAAATACTGCGTCAATAAGCTGCGATAAGAATCCCGGCTGAGTTATAAGGCTGGTATTAAAAGGTGTACCAAGCTCTACAATGTCACCGGTCCAGCTGTTAGTACATATCAACTTAGCCCTCGTAAGCAGTTCACCCGTACCACCCCTTGAAAAATTCATGGGCACCGTTAAATCTGCTTTATGAAGTCCAATAAGGTACATAAGCACAGCAAAAAGAAAAGCAAACAAAATGCACACTTCAATCAATATTCTTTTGTGATATTTCTTTGCATCATTTTTCTGTGTCATATACCCTCCTTACTTTCCTGCTACAAATTCTATCATTCTATCAAATTTAGCCATAATGTCGTCCCACTGGAAATTATCCTTAACATATTGGACGGCATTTTTTTTCATAATTCCGTATTCCTTTGGATGCTCCAGCATATAATTGACGCACCCCTCAAACTCAAAATAATTCCTGTAATACAGTCCCGCATTGCTTTTAATACAATGTCCCTTAAGCACATCACAGATTCCGTTGACAATAACTGGAACCGACAGCGTCATTGCCTCAAGCACCGAAATTGACAGGCTCTCATATTTTGAAGGAAGAATAAGTGCCTTAGCTCCGCTGATTCCGTCAAACTTGTCCTCATCACTTACAAAACCAAGACTTATGATATCCTTATGCTTAGGCACTGAAACAACCTCCTTGCCCATAAGAACAAGCTTCAAATCATTATCATTGCGCTCCTTGTATTCAAGAAAATATTTAAAAAGTCTTGGACAATCTTTGCCCTCATCAATTCGTCCAACATAGATGATGTAATTATCAAGACCTGTTTTTTTCTTAAAACGGTCAGCATTGGTATTCTCCGGCACATCAACACCTACGCCCATAACGTCATAAGGAATATTTGCATTGTTGAAAAGTCCGTGAACCAGCTTTTTTTCTTCCGGTGTAAGGAAAATATAAGCCTTAGG
>JBJENU010000366.1:0-2409 GCA_051880355.1 Lachnospiraceae bacterium
CACGTCACCTCATGAACTACGATGCTTTTTCTTCTATGAAAAATAGCGCCGTGGTAATAAATGTCGGCCGCGGTCCAATTATTGATGAAAAAGATTTGGTAAAAGCTTTAAAAGAAAACCAGATTGCCGGCGTAGCGCTGGATGTAATTGAAAACGAGCCAATGTCACCTGCCTGCCCGCTGCTTGAGCTTTCAAATGACGAAAGGCTTATTATCACGCCACACGTTGCCTGGGCAACCTTTGAAGCCCGAACCAGACTCATGGAGCTGGTATACGATAATATCAAAAGCTTCTTAAGAGGAGAGAAAAAGAACAGGGTGGTATAATTAAATCTTATTACACAATCCCGTCTGTTCCAGCAGGGCATATACCTCTTTTTTAGTGGCAATGCCCTGTATTACTATGATATTAAGGTTTCTCTCACCATTGTTTTCATATTCAAACTCAGCCTGCCTGCAGCACACTATCCTTATAATATCCTGCTGCCATTGCGGCAGCACAGCAATTCCATCACGAACAACTCGGTTATAGGTCAGAACATCAATGTGGCGGCTGGCAGAAATAAGATGCTTTCCGGCATTTTTCTCATTAAGTTTTTCACCTTTGAAGTCATTAATATAAAATTCAACATCTGCATATGGCGTGTACATCATAGTTTTACCTTTCAAGTTAATTCTGTGTATGAATACTATACTTACAAAAATAACAGGCTGCCATAAAAGACAGCCTGCCATAAAAATGATTAATTAACAATTTTGCCATTCACGACTGTATAAGTAATATTATTCATAATATACTTTCCTGTATATGTGCCGGCAAGCTTACCTGTCATCACAAGCCAAGACCCACCTGTATTGGTAACTATGCCTGTATAAGAGGTATCAAGCATACCATTTTTGATGTACCAGAATGTACCCTGATTATTCAGAAGTCCTGTATATGTTTTGTCATACTTACCATTACGAATTGCAATGAAGTTGCCATTATTGTCACGACCAAGTCCGGTAAATGATGTATCAATCTTACCACCTGCTACATACCATATACCTGCACTATTTTCCACAGTACCAACATAATCTGTTGCCACTGCGCCATCTTTAATATACCACCAGTATCCGGAATTATTTACCAATCCATTGTAATCCGACATTACAACACCATCTGAAAGGTACCAGAACTTACTTCCATCATTTCTTAAACCGGTAAAATCTACATCCATTTTTCCATTGACAACAAAACGCTTCGTATTGTTGTAATCAATTACGCCGGAATAATCTGTGTCTACCATACCATTTCTGATGTACCAGTATGTATCTATATGGAACATAACTCCTGTATAGCTGCTGTCAAACTTACCATTAATCAGTCCATAAAAAGAACCTTTGCCGTCACTCTTAAGGCCTGTATAGTTTTTATTTACCTTGCCCGCCCAAACATACCATGTATCTTTTCCATCATTAAAAAGACCTGTATATTCATGAGCAATTCTACCATTCTTAACGCACCAGTCTGTGGTACCATCGGAAACAATGCCATTGTAATCATTGACATATTTGCCGTTCACTATGTACCAGTCCGCATCGTTAACATTGGCAAAGCCCTTAAATGTAATTGCAACCTTTCCATTCACCACATACCAGATTGCTCCGTTATGTGTCTGGAATCCTGTAAAATCAGGGAGGAACTTTCCGCCCCACAGTGACAGGAATTCTCCGTTATAGGTTTTAATTCCAGTGTAATTCTTATTAACCGACCCATTATAAACGAACCATTTATTGGTTCCATCATCATACAGACCGGTGTAATTTACATTGACCCTGCCATCAACCACATACCAGGTTGCACCATCAACTGTTATTAATCCGGTTATCTGATTTTGTACTTTACCATGGACAACATACCATTTGTAGCCATTGTATTCTGCTATTCCAATGTAATCTGTGTTGAGGACACCATTTTCTATGTACCAGTACGAACCTGCATTGTAAATAATACCTGTTGTCTCTGTCGATACCACATCATCAACATAGTAGTAATATTTTCCATCATCACCAAGTACAAGACCATTTCTGTCGGCTCTTATTTTTACCGTTACCGTACAAGTTGCTTCCTTTGAGCCTGTATTAGTCTTTACTGTAATTATTGCAGTTCCATTATCTACAGCAGTTACCTTACCTGTACTGTCCACAATCGCCACTGATGTATTGCTTGACTTCCAGGTTACAGTCTTATCTGCGGCATCACTCGGAGCTACTGTTGCGGTAAGCTGCACCGAGTTGCCCTTCTTATCAATGGTTACTGTTGATAAATCAAGGGTAACTCCTGTTGGTTCAATCGCAACTGTTACATTGCAGGTTGCTGTCTTTCCTCCTGTATTGGTTGTACAGGTTATGGTTGCCGTGCCATTTC
>JBJENU010000366.1:2509-4742 GCA_051880355.1 Lachnospiraceae bacterium
TTTCCTACGGCTGTTACTTTACCTGTAGTGTCTACAGTTGCAACTGACGTATTGCTTGACTTCCAGGTTACAGTCTTGTCCTTTGCATTACTTGGTGTCACTGTGGCAGTAAGCTGATATGTTGCATTTTTTGCTGTAAATGTCTTACTTGTTGCATTAAGACTTACGCCTGTCGGTGGTATTACTTTGTATCGATATTGTACTGTAGTTGCATTTGCATCTTTTGTTGTAACCCACGAACTTGTTGTATATGTTGTCTCTGTCTTTGTTGAATACTTCTGGTATTCATAACCCCTGTACCAATAATAGCTTCTGTTTCCATGTGTTCCGTTACTACCGTCACAAGTGCTGTTGGAATTACAATAAGCAAGTGTACCATCATTCCAATTAAGCTTATAATATATTATGCTGGCATCCTCGGTATCAGCGTATTCTCCAACTACATATACCAAACTTGGGTCAATTGCATCATAATGAACATAGGTACTATTTTGATAAAAATTAACGTTTATACCCGTACTACACCAATGGTAATAATAATAACCTCTATATCTGTAATAATCTGATGTCGCCTGAGGCTTCGGAAAAGCTTCCACTTCTCCCGGTACCCATACTGTCGTTGTGGTTGCTACTGTATTCTTATACTGAATCTCATACCCATTAGCTGTAGTAACATTAGACGGAAGGCTTGTTGAATATGTCCATCCGTCATTATAATTAACCGTTACAGTACAGGTAGCTGTCTGTCCTCCTGAATTTTTTGCGGTAATAGTGGTTGTGCCAGGAAAAACGGCAGTCACTTTACCATCGCCATCAACAGTGGCTACACCTGTATTGCCGGATGACCATATAACACTCTTATCTGTAGCGTTAGAAGGTGATACCGTTGCTGTAAGCTGGCTTGTAGCACCTTCGGAAGACAAGGAAATCGAGTTCTTATTAAGGACAATTCCTGTAGTAGAAACTTTAGACACAAAATCTGGTCTAATTGCACAAGCTATATAATCCCATGGAACATGTTCCTCTGTACAATAATTTTTGCCAGCATAATTCTGATTTACAACATAAACATAATCATAATCACCACCAACAATAATTCCAACATGCCCATTTTCCCCTGTGTATCCGTAGTTTGGTTTCCAAACAGCAACGTCACCTATTGCATAATTTTCGTAAACTCGTTCCCACCCACCAGGCAATTCATTCCATTGATATTCGTTAGCATAGCCCTTAGCATAACTTGCATTTCCTAAATAATCATAGTAATATTTTATCAAATCGACACATTGTTCACCATATATTTTGTCATAATCTAATGATTTACCAATCTGACTTATCGCCCAATTCACGGCATCTTCTTTTGTATGTGAATTAGTACTTGCCTTAACCTCAACCACTCCTAATTTCTTTTCTCCACCACGCATATCTGGCACCGGTATAATTCCGGCTACCATTGCAAAAGTCAAAATGCACGCAATGAATTTCATAAGTATTTTCTTTCTCTTCATAATCTTTCCTCCATTTCACTTAATTTACGTTACATAGTTTCCGTTAGCACACTCCTTCCATTATCAATAATTGCAAATATCATTATTTCAACACTAATTGTGAACCTCGATAACCCGTAGGACTATCGCCCCGCCTGCCTATGTTTGCATAAATGTTATCTTCATCAATTTGAATGAAAACAGCATTTACATTATTAACAAATTTATAATAATAAATACACTCTTTATCAAAAGTATATGGGCTTGTAACCCTTACCATTTCAATAACCGCCTCTCCACGATTACTAGTTGTATATTCATAATTTAGAGTAGAATAACTATAATATGTTAATGTAGCCTTATTGCCATAAAATTTTAAATCATATTTTTCTGGTGGCCTCTTGTTATTGTCCGCATACCACTTCGGTAAATACATTCCATCTTTAGCTTTCACTTTAATATCATACGATATGAATTCATCATCATGATAATCGCTGTACATATTCCAGTTTCCAGTGCCCTTATTAAATACATATTTTCTATTATATGTTTCTGTAATGTCTGCCACACTGCCACTAGCTGTTTTCTTAAATGTTACCAGACAATTGTATATATCATCTGTCAAAGCCACATTTGTCACTTCCGCATCTTCTATTTTTATGTCAGGTACCCCTTTAGGCTCATACTCAAATAAATTTTCAGTTAAAATATTACTAACTTGCCAGCCACCTACATCAAAATATGTT
>JBJENU010000367.1:0-4710 GCA_051880355.1 Lachnospiraceae bacterium
TACAGAATTGTCAGATGCTTCCCGGGCACAGATTGAAGACATTGTAAAAAGAAAAACAGGAATTTCTGCGGCAAATATAACAATTAATGTTTGCAATGTTGAGAAAAATTGAGTATAATAATACTTAAGAATTTTAAACTATAATCGGAGGATACTGTAATGACAAAAGATTTTGAAAATAAGGGTAATAATTATACAATTCACACAGAGCTTAATATTGGTGAAGTGAGTGTGGCTGATGAGGTGGTAGCTATTATTGCCGGCCTTGCGGCAACAGAGGTTGAAGGTGTTGAGTCAATGGCCGGCAATATCACTAATGAGATAGTCAGCAAGCTTGGTATGAAGAATTTGTCAAAGGGTGTAAGGGTTACTGTCAGCGAGAGTTCTGTTGCAGTTGATCTTGCCCTGAATCTTAAGTATGGCTATGCGATTCCTGACGTATCTGCCAAGGTACAGGAAAAGGTTAAGTCTGCCATTGAGGTAATGACAGGACTTGAGGTTTCTGTTGTTAATATTAAGGTTTGCAGCGTTGCACTTGAAAAGTAATTAGGGATATTGTCAGGGTGTCTTATGACACCCTTTGCGTATTTTATGATTTTGGAGGAAGAACCCTATGGGTATGCGAAGAAGCACATTGAGAAGGCATGTTTTCGCCATGCTTTTCAGAACGGAGTTTCATAATGATGAGGATTTTGTTCAGCAGCAGAGTTTGTACTGTGAATCCCTGGAAAATGCAACCGAGGAGGATACTGAGTATATAATAAACAGAACTAACGAAATCAGGGCAAAGCTTCCGGAGATAGACAGGAAGCTGTCTGAAATCTCCAAAGGCTGGAATCTTGAAAGAATCGGCAAGACGGAGCTTACGATTTTGAGACTGGCACTTTTTGAGATATTGTATGATGAAGATGTACCTAATGCAGTTGCAGTGAATGAGGCTGTTGAACTGGCTAAGATGTTTGGAAGTGAAGACAATTCATATTCATTTGTTAACGGCGTTTTAGCCAAGGTTATTTAGTTTGGGGATATTATGGCAGAAGCATATACAGTCAGTAAAGTTAACAGCTATATAAAGAATATGTTTCAGGCAGATTTTGTTCTTAACAGGTTAAGTGTCAAGGGCGAGGTTTCTAATTGCAAATACCACACTTCAGGGCATGTGTACTTTACATTGAAGGACGAAGGCGGAACACTTAATTGCGTTATGTGGAGAAGCAGCGCAGTCAAGCTGGATTTTAAGCTTGAACAGGGAATGCAGGTTATTGTTACGGGCAAAGTGGATGTGTATGAGAGCAGTGGTGCTTACCAGCTTTATGCTACAGCCATACAAAAGGATGGAACAGGAGACCTATTTCTTAAGTATCAGAAATTAAAGTTTGAGCTTGAAGAAATGGGTGTTTTTTCTGATATATACAAGAAAAGAATTCCTGAGTTTGCAATGAAGATAGGTGTGGCCACAGCTTCAACCGGTGCGGCAGTGAGGGATATTATGAATATTTCGTCAAGACGCAATCCATATGTGCAGCTGTACCTGTATCCTACTCTTGTTCAGGGAGAGGGTGCTGCATCAAGTATAGTTAAGGCCGTTGAAGAACTGGACAAAATGAATCTTGATGTGCTTATAGTCGGCAGGGGTGGAGGCTCAATTGAGGATTTGTGGGCTTTCAACGAGAGAGAAGTGGCAATGGCAGTATTTAACTGTAATACTCCGGTAATATCAGCTGTTGGACATGAGACTGATTATACAATTATTGATTTTGTCGCTGACTTAAGGGCACCTACACCATCTGCTGCAGCAGAGCTGGCAGTATTTGATTATAACGGATTTGTGCAGTGTCTTGAGGGATTTAAGGACAGGCTTGACATTGCCATTGACAATGTAATTAAAGATTACGGAAATCGTCTGGAGAATTTAAGGCTTCGTCTTGCCAGGGTGAGTCCGGACAGGCTTATTGACGAGAGAAGAATGAAACTTACAGGGTATGAGCAGCGAATGGAGAATGCAATTAATGCAGTGCTCAAAGATAATAAAAGCAGGTTATCAGTGATGGCCGCAAGGCTTGATGGTGTTTCACCGTTAAAAAAGCTGACTCAGGGATATTCATATGCGGTTGATGACAATGGTGTTAATATAAAGACGGTATGTGATGTAAAAAAAGATTCCAATATTACCCTGTACGTGTCAGATGGCGTTATCGATGGTAAGGTAGTATCGACCAGGGCAATAAAAAGACAGGAAGGTTAGTTATGGCAAAAGGAACTATTGATGAGAGCTTAAAGCAGATTGAGGATGTGCTTTCAAAATTAGAGTCAGGACAGGTTAGTCTTGAAGAAGCTTTTAAGCTGTACAATGATGGTATTAAGCTCATTAAGAACTGTAATGGACAGATAGACAAAATAGAGAAGCAGATTATTGTTCTGCAGAACGGAGAAGAGTAACGTGGGAATAGAATTGTTGCAGGAAAAAGTAAAATATGCAAACCGGGTAGTATGCAGATTTTTGCCGGCTGCCAAGGGCTTGCAAAAGACTATTATGGAGGCCTGTGATTACAGCGTAAGGGTTGGCGGAAAGAGAGTAAGACCTGTTCTTATGAATGAGGTCTATTTGCTGTGCAATGGTTCATCCGACAATGCGGAATGCCTTCACAGCTTTATGGCTGCTATTGAGATGATTCATACCTATTCCCTTGTGCATGACGACCTGCCTGCAATGGACAATGATGATTACAGAAGGGGAAATCTTACTACCCACAAAAAGTATGGCGAGGATATGGGGATTCTAGCCGGTGACGCACTGCTTAATCTGGCCTTTGAAGTGATTTTTAATGCAGGTGTTAATGCAGATGATAAAGGTGCAGTTATAAGGGCAGGAAAAATTCTGGCAGAAAAAGCAGGTATTTTCGGGATGATTGGCGGACAGGTTGTGGATGTTGAAAAGACAGGACAGGCTGTAAGTAAAGAAGAGATGGATTTTATTTTCAGATTGAAAACAGGGGCGCTTATTGAGGCTTCAATGATGTGCGGTGCAGTGCTGGCAGGCGCAGATGAAGATGTTGTAAAAGCTGTTGAGAGGGCAGGCTATCATATCGGAATGGCTTTTCAGATTAAGGATGATATCCTTGATGTTACGAGTACTACGGAAGTTCTGGGAAAGCCTGTTTTTAGTGATGAGAAGAATAATAAGACAACATATGTGTCCTTGTTCGGAATGGAAAAGGCAGCAACAGATGTGGAGAAGCATTCCAAAGAGGCTGTAGCAATTCTTAAAAGTGTGGGGGATAATGAATTTTTAATTGATTTTGTAAAGTATTTAATTAACAGGGAGAAGTAATTATGGTTTTGGATAAGATCAACAAACCTGATGATATAAAAAAATTAAACCGTGGTCAGTATAGCGAGCTGGCTAACGATATAAGGCATTTTCTTGTGGAAAAAACTTCCAGATGCGGCGGACATCTGGCATCCAATCTTGGTGTGGTTGAGCTTACCATGGCTTTGCACTTAAGCTTTGATTTTCCTACAGATAAAATTATCTGGGATGTGGGTCATCAGGCTTATACCCATAAGATTTTAAGCGGCAGGAAGGATATGTTTGATACATTAAGATGTATGGATGGTCTGAGCGGATTTCCAAAGACAAGGGAAAGCGAATTTGACGCATTTGACACAGGACATTCAACTACATCAATCTCAGCCGGTATGGGTATTGCAGCGGCAAGGGATTTAAAGGGCGAGAAGAATTATGTTATTTCGGTTATTGGTGATGGTTCTCTTACCGGCGGTATGGCATATGAGGCATTTAATAATATCTCTAATATTAAGGGCAATTTTATTGTTGTCCTCAATGATAACAATATGTCCATTTCAACCAACGTAGGCGGTATCTCCAAGGTGCTTGGAGATGTGCGCTCGGCAGATTCATATTATGACTTAAAGCAGGGTGTAACGAAAACTTTGCAGAAGCTGCCAAAGGGTGATGCTATTGTTAATAAAATAAGGCATACCAAATCTAATATTAAGCATATGCTTGTTCCAAATTATATTTTTGAGGATATGGGACTTACATATCTTGGACCTGTGGATGGTCATAATATTGACAAGCTTATTAAGATTTTTAAAATTGCCAAAAGAATTGACAGACCGGTTCTGGTTCATGTGGTTACCCAAAAGGGCAGGGGATATAAGCCCGCTGTAAACAATCCAAGCGAATTTCATGGCATCGGGCCTTTCGACATTAAGACGGGAAGGCCTTTAAAAGAGCCTGAGGTGGATTACAGTACCGTTTTTGGTAAAAAACTTGTTGAACTGGCACAACAGGATGATAAAATCTGTGCAATTACGGCAGCTATGCCACAGGGAACAGGACTTGAGGATTTTTGTGACAAGTTTCCCGCCAGATTTTTTGATGTTGGCATTGCGGAAGAACATGCGGTTACTTTTGCCGCAGGTCTTGCAAAAGGCGGTATGAAGCCGGTTGTTGCCGTGTATTCATCCTTTTTGCAGCGTGGCTACGACCAGATTCTTCATGATGTATGTATTGGTAATCTGCCGGTGGTTTTTGCAGTGGACCGTGCAGGTATAGTAGGAAAAGACGGAGAAACCCACCAGGGAGCCTTTGACTTTTCGTATCTGTCAACTATTCCAAATATGACTGTTATTGCGCCGTCAAGCGCGCAGGAACTTGAAAAAGCACTGGAATATGCATTTAAA
>JBJENU010000368.1:0-4689 GCA_051880355.1 Lachnospiraceae bacterium
GTACTATATCTGAAGAATACGTTGTTGAATGATATATTAAATATATTTCCAAGCTTTAATGCATTTTCCTTCTGCCTGATATCCACAGGGGTGTCAAGAATTTCAAATACACGCTCAATGCCTGCAATGCCCCTGGCATAATTTACAGTTAATTCAGAAAAACGTCGGATAGGTGTTATAAAATAACCCAGATATAAATAAAAGCAAATAAGGTCACCTATGGACATTTGGTCTTTGACAATAAAACTGGCTGCAAAACAGACAACAACGGAGCTTATAATTTCTATGGATGAATTTGTGATGCTGTCACCAAGGACGAATAAACTGTTGGTCTTTAAAGAAGATTTGTAAATATTGTCGGAGTGACTGTTAAATTTACTGTTCTCATAAGCTTCCAGACCAAAAAGCTTAATGGTGGCAAATCCAGCCATTCTCTCCTGCATATAGCCTGAAATGGAGGAAATATTACTCTGCAGATTCCTGCTGTAATTTTTTATTTTTTCACGGAGTTTTCTTGTAATAATAACTGAAAAAGGAAGTGCGATGGCAGATATTATGGTAAGGGCAACGTTTATTTTCAGCATCATACACATATATATGACAATCATAATAGAATCAATCCATAAATTAGTAGCTATATTCCATATGAAGTTATATACCTGGTCTACATCATTATTTATACGTGTTACCAAATCACCGGACTTGTTATTGTAGTGAAATGAAGCGGACATTTTCTGTAAATGTGAAAATATTTCGCAGCGCATTTTATGCATAATTCTGTTGCCGGCTTTTACGGCTCCCATATTTCTGAAATATGATGCCGGAATGTATACAAAAGTATATAAGACAAGCAAAAATAACAGGCACCTCATTATTTCATCAGTCTTTTCAGCAGCGGACATATTGCTGATTAAAACATCGTCGGTAAAATATTTTACCGTCTGTGGAAGAACAAGGGGCAAAAATAGTTTTATGACACCGGCAATTGTGGAAATCAGAATTAAGTACCAATGAGGCTTTATGTACTTTAATAACCTGAAAAGAGTATTTTGGCTGGTTTTGTCTGACATAGGTATCTCCTTAAATGATTTTCTTGCTTTGCTGATGTTCATATATTATAATAAAATTGCAAAGAAAACATTCGGTATAATGATTTATAATGCTAAAAAACTTTGATATTTTGATATTTTTATGCTTTGGGAGGGACAAAATGCCGTATAGTCTGCCGGATAACAGGAATATAACAATACAGTACAAAGTTATGGAAGCCGGATATTGCATGCCATCACTTGAAATGGCCAGTGACCATTATAATATAGGTATTGTGCTGTCAGGAGACAGGGGAACAGTAACACCTAATGAGTATTATGAGTATCATGCCGGATATGTGTCCATGATACAGCCACTGGTACTTCATAGAACAATTTCCTTAAGTGATGAAATATATTCAGGATACCTGATTAAATTTTCGCCTGAATTTGTGAGGGAATTTATTGAAAATGGTGGACAATTGGTGTTTGATACACTGTATGACAGAAGAATTCATCATTTTGAGCCTGATGCGGAAAAGAAGATTATAAAAATTTTCGAGGAAATGAATAGCGTATATGAGAAGAACAAGCCTTACGCCGAGCAGATACTCAAGGGTATGCTGTACGGACTCTTTGACACTGTGTGGGAGTACAGCATATATAAGGATAACGAGAAATTTATTACACCTCTTACTGAACCTATAATACATGCGGTTGCCATTATTAATGAACTCTACCATGAGGACATTTCACTGCCGTATGTTTCAAGACAGATTGGGCTGTCAGCCTCATATTTATCAAGATTATTTAAACAGGAGATGGGCAAAACATTTTCTGATTACCTGACTGATGTAAGACTGTCTAATGCAAAACAGCTGTTGATTGCAACAGACAGGACAATTATGGAGATTGCAGGTGATGTGGGATTTGGAAATGGAGATTACCTGTCGGCCTGTTTTAAGAAGAAAACAGGAGTTTCTCCTCTCAGGTTCAGAAAAATGAAGAATTCCGATAAATGCCCGGTAAGAACTGTTAAAAATACAATATTCTAGTTTTGGTTGCGGCAATGTAATTTTTATGATATAATCGTCTGGGAAAAGGAGCGTGAAGAAGTATGAAGCAGTATGATTTTGATAAGCAGCATAAACGTGGCAAGCTTCACGCATATGAGAGAATAGAAATACTCATGGACAAAGGGACTTTCGTGGAGACCTATGCAAGCGAAAATGCTAATGCCGATATGGCGGGCTCAAGCTCCTTCGATGGCGTAATTACGGGCTACGGTTATATTAAGAATAAAAAGGTATATATATATTCCCAGGATTTTACAGTGTTTGGCGGAACACTTGGGTGGAATCAGGGATTTAAGATATCAAGAACCATAGAGGAGGCAATGAGGGATAAGTGTCCGGTAATCGGTATTAACGATTCGGGCGGGGCACGTATCCAGGAGGGTATTGATGCCATGGCAGGATATGGAGAGGTGTTTTATTACAATACACTGGCTTCCGGATATATTCCGCAGATTGCCATTGTTGCAGGCCCGTGTGCAGGTGGTGCCGTCTATTCGCCTGCAATTATGGATTTCACTTTTATGGTGGATAATATAGGTAAAATGTTTCTAACAGGACCTAAAGTAGTAAAAAAGGCTACGGGCAAGGATATTTCAGCGGAAGACCTGGGAGGAAGTAGTCTCCATGCCAAAATAAGCGGTGTGGCTGCTTTTAAATGTGCAGGAGAGCTGGATTGCTTTGACAAGGTCAGAGACCTGATTGAACTTCTGCCTTCCTGCAGTGCCAAGAGAAAATTAGGCTCTTTTGAATATTCATGGGCATCTGATGAAAAAGACCAGTCACAGATACAGGCCATATTGCCGGATGCAGACAATAAGGTATATAATGTTAAGGATATCCTCAGAATAATCGTTGATGATAATTCCTTCCTTGAGGTTTACGCAGATTTTGCCAAAAGCGTGGTGACGGCTTTCGGACAGCTGGGAAATAATACTGTTGGAATTGTGGCCAATCAGCCCAAATACAGAGCCGGCGTCCTTGACTGTGATGCCAGCGATAAGGCGGCAAGGTTTATAAGATTTTGTGATAATTACAATATTCCTGTTATTACCTTTGTTGATGTGCCGGGATTTATGCCGGGAAAGGAAGAAGAGGAGAAGGGAATTATACGCCACGGAGCCAAGATGCTTTACGCTTATGCTGAAGCTACCACGCCTAAAATTACGGTGATTATAAGAAAGGCTTATGGCGGAGCTTATGTTGCCATGAATTCCAGACATTTGCGGGCTGACCGGGTATATGCGTGGCCGGGGGCGCAGATTGCCATAATGGCAGTCGAGGCAGCGGTGGAGATTATATATAATAAGGAGATTGCCTCTTTTGCCAGTGAAGATGCCAAGCAGAAATTCCTTCAGGATAAGATGGATGAGTACAGGAGAACTTCAATGGGAATCAATGTGGCAAAACAGAGAGGCTTTGTTGATGCCATTATAAATCCTGAGGAGACCAGAAAACGCCTTATCAACGATATTCATAATCTGCTTGGAAAGCAGCGGGTAAGGAAAAATGCCGTGGCCAAAAAGCATGGTAACATTCCCCTGTAGAAAGTGTAGTTTTTATGGAAAATATTGGACAGAAAAAAGTTGCCGTTATTGAAGACATGTGCGGCTTTGGCCGTTGCTCAATGACAGTTGCCCTTCCTTTAATATCGGCTTATGGTATTCAGGCATGCCCTGTTTTGACTGCGTTGTTTTCAAATCACACAGCCTTTGACAGCATTTACAGAGAAGACCTGACGGATGGAATGATGGACTATGTCAAGCCGTGGAAGCAGTTGGGGCTTAAGTTTGATGGTATTATGTCAGGTTATCTTGCCAATGTTAATCAGATTGAGCATGTTATTGAATTTATTTCCGAGTTCAGGAAGAAAGATACTATTGTTGTTGTGGACCCGGTTATGGGTGACAATGGCAAATTGTACAAATATATTGATGATACTATGAAGGACCGTTTAAGGATGCTTGTCACAAGGGCAGATGTAGTTACGCCCAATGTGACGGAGTGTTGTGCGATTACCGGTACGCCGTATTCAGATAGTATGTCTATGGATGTAATCAGAAGTATGGGAGTGAAATTGCTGGATATGGGTCCTGAAAATGTGGTTATCACAGGGATTCCAATGAAAACTTTTATTGGCAATCTTTGTGTTACCGGAAGCGGCACGACTCTTATAAAGCGCAAAAAAACAGGTGATACCAGATGCGGAACAGGTGATGCTTTTACGGCAGTGCTTACGGCACTTCTTGTCAATGGCTGCAACCTTGAAACAGCAGTGAGAAAAACATCCGCTTTTATTGCAAAGGCAATTGCAAGGTCTGACCGGCTGGGAATAGACAAAAGGAACGGTATCGCATTTGAAAAATTTATGAAGTTGGAGGAAAGCTAAAGATGGCTTGGGAATTTGATTTGCTTCAGTGGTTTCAGAACATTCACAATCCTGTTCTTGATTATATTATGGCAGGATTATCACTTTTAGGAGAGGCCGGAATATTGTGGATTGGAATTGCAATTGTTTTTTTATGCATTCCAAAATACAGAAAATGCGGACTTGCAATGGCTGTTGGATTGATTCTGTCGGTTATATT
>JBJENU010000369.1:0-4687 GCA_051880355.1 Lachnospiraceae bacterium
TTCCTTGCGTATTAAATGTATCTGATTATTAACTTTCATAATTACCACCTGCATTTCTGATTATTCAACAATTATAGCCCTGCTGTCCACAGAATTTTCCCTTAAGTAAGAAATTTTTTTGTATTCTTCTGACGCAAAACATTGTTCAAGCTGTTGTCTTGTATCAAACTCAATAATAATAACCCTGTCAGGTTTCCAGTTGGAGCTTAACGCAGTTATTTTTTCTGAACGAACGATATATCTGCCGTGATATTTGCCCACAATTGGTTTAACTGCTTTTATATATTCCAGATAATCTTCCTGACTCTTTTCCTGATTAAAATATGTAGTAACAACAAAATATACCACCCTGTGTCCTCCTTCCTTGCAAGTATTCACTTGCATTAAACTTAAAAAGGAACTGTAAATAACTATGCTTACTTTTTCATAGTTGATTTACAGTACCTTTTTACATATTCCATTCACAAAATTACGTACACTGTTTTCTATGTACTCTTTTGAATCAAGCCCTGTCAACTCGTTGCCGAATGAAGCTTTAAAAAATACAAAACCAAAATTCATTGCCAGAAAAGAAACGGCCAGACTCTCTATATCGTCTGTCTGCAATTTATTCTGTTTTTGCATCTCAGTAAAATACTTGACAAGCACCTTCTTAAAGGTATCAGGTATCTTACGGATTCCGTCCCTTGTCACATCATATAAATCCGGAGAGCGCAGTCCCAAAGAAATCATTACCATCCGTGGAGTTACCTTCTCTAAATAAACCCCTGCAAAGCCACATAAATCAGCAATAAGCTGACCTGTGTATTGAAAATCACTTTCCTCTAAACATGGATTCCATTCCGGCAAAGACATTGCCGCCTTAACAATTTCTTTCTTGCCGCTGAATTTCCTGAATATGGTACACTCGTTAATACCTGCCATCTTGGCAATATCCTTGGTGGTTGTCCCGGTATAACCTTTTTCCATAATCAACATCATGGTTGAATTCATAATTTTCATTTGTGTTTCATCATACATAATCTATACCATTCCTGCAAGTGCTTACTTGCATTATAGCTGATATATATATGAATGTCAAGTAATTTTAATATCAAAGAATATCAAATATGGACAACTGGTCGGACTCCGGCAGATTACCAAGTATTCCAAGAGATGAAAGCAGGTCTGTTACAGTCTGTCCAACCTTTGCCCTGCGCTTAAAGTCGTCCTTGGATGTAAAAGGACCGTTAGCGGCGGCTATTTCAATCGTCTCTGCAGCACTTTCACCAAGACCGTCAATAGATGTAAGACTTGGCATAATCTTTCCGTCAATAATCTGGAAATTCCGGGCACTTACCTTGAACAAATCTATTGGCATAAACTCAAAGCCTCTTGCATACATTTCCTGGACAATTCTCATATCCTTCAGGGTATCCTCCTCCTTTGGAGACAACAGTTTCTGCTTGTTGCGCTGCTTGTAGTCTTCAAGATGCTGTTCTAACTTAGCTTTTCCCATACACATAAGAGAGTATGAAAATGCGCTGGCACGGATACTGAAATATGCAGTGTAATAAGCAAGGGGATAAAACACCTTGCACCATGCAATACGCCACGCCATCATAACGTAGGCTGCGGCATGAGCCTTAGGAAACATATATTTAATTTTCTTGCAGGACCATATATACCAGTCCGGAACTCCTGCTGCAAGCATAGCCTCTTCCCATTCAGGCTTAAGGCCCTTACCTTTTCTTACTGATTCCATAATGGTAAATGACAATTCCTTATCCATACCTTTACCGATAAGATATATCATAATATCATCACGGGTACAGATTGCAGTTGAAATTGTAGCCTTTCCCTCTTCAAGGAGAGTCTGGGCGTTACCAAGCCAAACGTCTGTGCCGTGGGAGAGACCTGCAATACGAACCAAATCTGAAAAATGCTGGGGCTTGGTATCAATTAACATCTGCATTGCAAAATCAGTACCAAATTCAGGAATACCAAGTGCGCCAAGCCTTGTTCCGCCAATGTCCTCAGGAGTTATTCCCAGTGCTGAAGTATCCTTAAAAAGTGACATTACCTCCGGACTGTCAAGAGGTATTGTTTTGGGGTCAACACCTGTAAGGTCCTGAAGCATACGAATCATGGTAGGGTCATCATGTCCGAGAATATCAAGCTTTAACAGGTTGTGGTCAATACTGTGGTAATCGAAATGAGTTGTAATAATATTACTTGTCATATCGTTTGCCGGATGCTGGATTGGCGTAAAAGAATGTATCTCCTCACCAAGAGGCAGCACTATGATTCCACCCGGATGCTGTCCCGTTGTTCTTCTCACATCAACACAGCCCTGGGATAATCTTGCAATTTCACAGTTACGTTTGGTAATCTGCCTGTCCTCAAAGTAACCTTTTACATAACCAAAGGCAGTTTTCTCAGCAACAGTACCTACGGTTCCTGCCTTGAAGGTCTGCCCCTTACCGAAAATAACTTCTACATATGCATGAGCTTTACTCTGATACTCACCGGAGAAGTTAAGGTCAATATCAGGCTCCTTGTTGCCCTTGAAGCCAAGGAAGGTTTCAAAAGGAATATCAAAACCCTCTTTGTTAAGGGCATGTCCGCACTTAGGGCATATTTTATCAGGCATATCGCAGCCTGCGCCACCTGCAAAGGCCTTTACCTCATCTGAATCAAAGTCAACATAGTAACATTCAGGACACAAATAATGAGGACTTAATGGATTAACCTCTGTAATTCCCGCCATTGTGGCTGCAAAGGAGGAACCGACAGAGCCTCGTGAGCCAACCAGATATCCGTCATCATTACTCTTCCACACAAGCTTCTGGGCAATGATGTACATAACGGAATAGCCGTTGGAAATAATTGAGTTAAGCTCCCTGTCAAGTCGTTCTTTTACTATATCAGGAAGAACAGGGCCATACATTTCGTGGGCTCTGTTGTAGCATATATCACGGAGCATCTGGTCAGAATTCTCAATTACAGGTGGGCACTTGTCAGGTCGCACCGGCTCAATCTTATCACACATATCAAGAATCCTGTTGGGATTAGTCACAACAATCTCATAAGCCTTGTCATAGCTTAAATACTCAAATTCCGCCAGCATCTCCTCTGTGGTTCTTAAATACAGCGGGGCCTGGTTATCTGCATCGTCAAAGCCCTTACCTGCCATAATAATACGCCTGTACACTTCATCCTCAGGGTTAAGGAAATGAACGTCACAGGTTCCGACAACCATTTTATTAAACTGCTCACCAAGGCTTACTATTTTTTTGTTAATTTCAATCAGGTCTTCATCACTGCTAACCCAGCAGTCTTCCTTGTTAATCATGAACCTGTTGTTGCCCAGAGGCTGAATTTCAAGGTAATCATAAAATTCCACAAGCCTTGCAATATCCGCATCTGAATGGCCGTTAAGGATTGCCTGATACAGCTCACCGGCCTCACAGGCGCTGCCGATAAGCAGACCCTCTCTGTGTTTTAAATACAGCGACTTTGGAATTTTAGGTCTTTTATTAAAATACTGAAGATGTGAAGCGGAAATCAGCCTGTACATATTAATTCTGCCTTCCTCTGAGGTCGCCAGAATAATTGCATGGTACGAAGGCAGCTTTCTTACTGTCTCCTCGTCCATCTCACAGGTCTTGTTAATTTCATCTAAGTTGTTAATGTCACGCTCCTTTAACATCTTGATAAGCTCAGTAAAAATATTAGCAGTAGCCTCTGCATCATCAACTGCCCTGTGGTGGTTGGCAAGCACCACGTTGAAATGCTTGCTTAGAGTATCCAGCTTATGGTTATGCAGCTGAGGCAGAAGTGTTCTTGCAAGACCCAGTGTATCAAGTATTGTGTGCTCCACTGTAAGGCCCTGTTTTTCCGCCTTATTCTTAATAAAGCTTGTGTCAAATTCGGCATTGTGTGCAACTAAGACACAGCCTTTACAAAAATCAAGGAATTGTGGCAGCGCAGTTTCAATTTTAGGTGCATCCACCACCATTGAGTCACTGATGCCTGTCAGCTTTTCGATTTTAAAAGGAATCGGCATTTCAGGATTGATAAATGTAGAAAAACGTTCCAGCACTTTGCCATACTGAACCTTGACTGCACCAATCTCAATTATCCTGTCATTTTCCGCTGAAAAGCCTGTTGTCTCAATATCAAAAACAACAAATGTGTCGTCAAGGCTCTGTCCTCTTGAGTCAATTACAATCTGCTTTAAATCATCCACAAGGTAGGCTTCAACACCATAGATTATTTTAAAATCAAGCTCCTGACCTTTTTTCTTGTAATCGCCCTCTATTTTCTGGATTGTGTGGAAAGCATCCGTAAAGCCCTGCACCACGCCGTGGTCTGTAATTGCAATACCTTTCATTCCCCACTTAATTGCCTGCTTAATAATCGCACCGGGAGCAGCAACGCCGTCCATATCACTCATCTTGGTATGGCAGTGTAGCTCCACACGCTTTTTAACAGATAAATCTTCACGCTTCTTTCTGCTGTCATTGCCCTTCCTTATTCCGTTTACGGAAGCAATGGTAAGCTCATGGTCAAATTTATCATAGACAGTCATGCCTTTTATTTTTAGGAATTCACCTTCCTTAATAATCCCCGTAAGCTCCGGCAGATTTTCATTTTTACAGAACATTTTTACGACAGTTGTGTCAGAAACATGGGATAACTCCTG
>JBJENU010000370.1:0-4643 GCA_051880355.1 Lachnospiraceae bacterium
GTTTTTGCGGGTCAACTGGACAAAAATCCTCCCACAAGCAAGCTTGCATCGGATTTTGTGTCTATTTGACCCTGGTATCATCATAATATACCAAAAAAGACCGCAAGAAGTGCAAAACATTACACAAAATGCGGTCTTATATTCATCTAATCAATTACTGTAAAAGTGACATAACACCCTGTGTTGACTGGTTAGCCTGTGCAAGCATTGACTGACCTGCCTGAGCAAGAATGTTATTCTTGCTGTAAGCAACCATCTCTGTTGCCATATCTGTATCACGGATACGTGATTCAGCTGATGATGTATTCTCACTTGTTGTATCAAGGTTAGCAATTGTGTGCTCAAGTCTGTTCTGAACAGCACCAAGTGCTGAACGCTGTGTAGATACCTTGCTGATAGCTGACTGAATCCTTGTCATTGCAGAACCAGCCTTGGTGAATGTGCTTACGTCAAGTCCAATAACACTGAGAGCTGTTGCATTCATTGTGCCAACTGTTAAACCAATCTTCTGATCTGCAAGAGCACCAACCTGAAGGTTCTTGTCTTTGAAAGTACCATCAAGAAGGTTCATTGTGTTGAACTGTGTTGTTGACGCAATTCTGTTAAGTTCAGAAGTAAGCGCATCAACCTCCTTCTGGATAGCTGTTCTGTCAGAAGATGTATTAGTATCATTAGCTGCCTGTGTAGCAAGCTCGTTCATTCTCTGCAGGATTGAATGTGTCTCATTAAGAGCACCTTCTGCTGTCTGAATAAGTGAAATGCCGTCCTGTGCATTTGAACTTGCCTTATCAAGACCCCTGATCTGGCTTCTCATTTTCTCTGAAATTGTAAGACCTGCTGCATCATCAGCCGCTCTGTTAATCTTATAACCGCTTGACAACTTCTCTGTTGACTTAGCCTGTGAGCTTGTGATGATTCCTAACTGTCTGTTTGTATTCATTGCTGAAAGGTTGTGCTGTACTACCATATTTTTTCCTCCCTGAACTTAAATGTTCTCCATAATGATTTAAAATTTGTTTTAATAGTTCGTTTTGTAATTACTTAACTGTTAGTTATATCGGAGCAAATTTAGAAAACTTTATAGGGAAAATAAAAAAAATATATTTTTTTGAAAAAAAAGAAGACCGGAAACATCCGGTCCTCTTCGTTATGATAGTTTCGTTACAATTAAGTAAACATTCTAATCACTTTGCAGAAATTAGCCAAGTAATGACAATACACCCTGGTTAGACTGGTTAGCCTGTGCAAGCATTGACTGACCTGCCTGAGCAAGAATGCTGTTCTTGCTGTATGTAACCATTTCATTAGCCATATCTGTGTCACGGATACGAGATTCAGCTGCCTGTGTATTCTCCTGAGTAGTATCAAGGTTAGCAATTGTGTGCTCAAGTCTGTTCTGAACAGCACCAAGAGCAGAACGCTGTGTAGATACCTTGCTGATAGCTGCCTGAATCTTGGTCATTGCAGAACCAGCCTTGGTAAATGTGCTTACGCTAAGGCCTGTAACACTAAGAGCTGTTGCATTCATTGTACCAACTGTTAAGCCGATCTTCTGATCTGCAAGAGCACCAACCTGAAGGTTCTTATCTTTGAAAGTACCGTCAAGAAGATTCATTGTGTTGAACTGAGTTGTTGAAGCGATTCTGTTAAGCTCAGATGTAAGAGCATTAACTTCCTTCTGGATAGCTGTTCTATCAGAAGTTGTGTTAGTGTCGTTAGCTGCCTGAGTTGCAAGCTCGTTCATTCTCTGAAGGATTGAATGAGCTTCGTTAAGAGCACCTTCTGCTGTCTGGATAAGTGATACACCATCCTGAGCATTGCTTGATGCCTTGCCAAGACCTCTGATCTGGCTTCTCATCTTTTCAGAAATTGTTAAGCCTGCTGCGTCATCGCCTGCACGGTTAATCTTGTAACCGCTTGATAACTTCTCTGTTGACTTAGCCTGTGAGCTTGTGATGATACCTAACTGTCTGTTTGTGTTCATCGCTGAAAGATTGTGTTGTACTACCATAATTTTTTCCTCCTTGAAAATACGGGACCATCCTTGATCCTCTATAATTTGTTTTGGAAGTTTCCTTCCTGTTATTTATTATATCGGCATTAAGTCCGTGCACTTAACCCCTAATATAAACTTTTTTAAAAATTTTTATTACTTCTGCTTATCAAAAAACTGTGAAGTGGAATCAGCCTGATGCATACTCTTGTAATAGCTGTTAGTCATAGTGCTGGTTCTTCTTGCCTGACCATTTTCTTTCCTGGCCCGTGCAAAATACTCCTGGGCAAGCTTCTTATTCCTTGCCTCCTGTGCCTGAATTCTTACACTTTTATCAGTAATCTGTGATATAAGCTCCTTCATACTTCCAATCTGTGAAGAGAATTCTTCCTTATGTGCAGCCAGTTCAGACTTGACTCTGTCATATACAGACGTAAAGCCCTCATCCAGATCCTCAAGCTGTTTTATAAGTTCAGCTTTGATATCAAGACTGCTCTCAAACTCATCCGCATCCACTTCAGGTGCAGACAAAAGAGCTTTCTGAGCTGCATCAAACTCAATGATTCTGTCCAGAACCTGATTCTTCTTATTAAGGCTCTCCAATATGATATCTATATATCCGCTAATCGTATCCATAAGCCACCTCTCTTACGCATTCTTGGTAAGTCTCATGACTTCCTTCCAGGTATCCCTCATCTCTCTGAGATGCTTAAGCACCTCTTCGAGAATCTCCTTATCCTTCTTCAGATTAGCCTCAACCAGTCTGTCATATATATAATTATACACGTTTTCAAAATCTTTTGCAACCGGATATTTATAATTAAGGGTTGCAAGAAATTCTTCAATAATGCGCTCAGCCTTAACAATATTAGTATGTGCCTTATTTATGTCGTTCTGTTCAATACCCAGCATTGCTATATTGCAGAACTTAATGGCTCCTTCATATAGCATAAGCGTAAGCTCAGCCGGTGAAGCGGTCATAATCTTGCTATTATTGTACTGTGCTGCATACCCCTGCTGATTAAGTGCCATTTACAATTCTCCTTACATTATCCAAAGAATGAAGTCATTGACGAAGTACTTGACTGTAATTTGGAGAGTGCAGTCTCCATAGCAGAGAACTTCTTATAATAACTTTCCTCCATACTCTCAATACGTTTCTCCCAGTCAGAGATTTTAGTCTTATAATCTTCGTAATCACTCTTCATCTTCTTGTCATTATATACTGTATAAGCGCTGCTCATAGATGTACCGGCCATCTTCTTGGTAAGGCCGTCATACAGACCTTCTGTAAGCTTGGTAAAGAAACTGGTTACCGCCTCAGGATCATTGGCAATCGCAGCCTTCAGCTTATCCGCATTGCCGGCAGTGTCTTTATCATCAGCATCGCCGTCTATGTGATATGCACCTTTTTCATTTTCTGCGGCTCCGAAATATCCCAGTGTAGCGATACCAAAGCTTGCAAGTGAGTAAGTCTTACCATTTATGTTGTAACTCTTAAGCATTGAAGACTTCATAATGTTGGTTACTGAGCTTAAGGTATCATCCCTTCGCAGTAACGCATCCTTAATCTTAGTCTCCCACTTCTCAATCTCTTTATCAGACATAGCCTCCTTCTCATCATCTGTAAGAGGTTCATATTTTCCGGAACTCTCAGCATTAAATGCCTTATCCATGGAAATTATAAGCTCGTTGTATGATTTGAAGAAATCCTTAATCTGATTATATATTCCGTCAACATCTGTTCCGGTGGTAATTGTGGCAGGTGTTGTACCTGTCGACTTCTCCATAACCTGAATTGTAAGACCGTTAATCTCGTAATTGTTGGTATTGCTTGTGAAAGTTGCTCCGTTAAGTTCAATAACAGAATCCTTGCCAACTGTTCTTACTGCGTCACCAGATGAAGCATCACTGCCTGCAACCACAGTTTTAGCCATAGCCACACGTGAATCAATATCTGCATCAGCATCTGCCTTAACGCCTGCGTTAAGTTCATCGACCTTAGCTTCAAGTGCTGTCGCCTTAGCTGACTTGACAAAATCGCTGTCCCCATCCACAGGCACGTAAGCCTTCATTTCATCAACAATCTTCTGATTCTCTTCTATTGCCTTATTATTGTCATCAATCTGCTTGCGCTGTTTAGCTATCTCTTCGTCAATCTTAGCCCTGTCATCATCCGTCAGGACATCATTGTCACGTTCTGCCGTAAGAGTCTCAATCTTCTTCTCCAGAGCCTCATTTGACTTGTTAAGACTCTCTATGGCAGAGTTAGCACTATTATACTTATCTGTATAAGTCTTAAGAAGTGACTCGCTTGTATATTTATTAGCCTCATACAGTGCCTGCTTGGCGGCTGTAATGTCGGCATCGGTCATATTTGCCCACTTCTCATACTCAGCCTTATCAGTATCATTAACCGTATAGAGCTTAAGTCCCTTGAGAGCCTTAAGTCCGGCTGAATCATTGGCAGTAAGACTGAAATCGCCATCTGCACCGGATGTTTTGGCGCTGACAAATATTCTTCCGTTCTTCTCATCAAAATTAGCATCAACACCTGCGCCTTTCAACGCACCGACAAACTCATTAATTGTGGTATCCTTGCTGATTTCAATGCTCTTGTTCTCGCCATTCACGGTAAGATTAACCTTAC
>JBJENU010000371.1:0-4632 GCA_051880355.1 Lachnospiraceae bacterium
AGGTGCTGTTTCTTTGTCGGAGAAGGCAAAGGCACTTGAAATGGCTGCTAAATCCGGAGATGAGAGTTATATCTTATCACATCATCATGAGGCAATCAAGGAATTTCAAGGTTTAATCAGCAGACTTAAGAAGATACTAAAATAGTATTGCAGGAAGTTATTACTCCTCATAAAAAGCACATATATATTAAAACTATGTTATGCCATAGTATAACTTGATATATTCTATTGAATATGTTATAGTATACAAAGAATTTCGACATAATTCAACAAATGTGTCGAAAGTTGCGGTTTTATTTGTTTGAAAAAATAAGTAGTTGGATATATAATATAGCTATTCAATTTGTAGGAGGAAGATAATGTATAATGGGAAATATACGGTTGCAATTGCTGATGATAATGAGAGTGTAGTTCAGCTTATTGAGGCGACTATTGCGAAGGATGATTCCTTTAGCTTTGTGGGAAAGGCGTATAATGGTGGAGATATTTTAAATATCATAAGGGATAAGCAGCCTGATATAGTTTTGCTTGACATCATTATGCCTAAATTCGGCGGTATCGAAGTTATGGAACAGGTTAAAAATGACAGCTCCATTAAAAGTAAGCCGGTTTTTATGATAATTAGTGCTGTTGGTAATGAAGGGATTACCGAAAATGCATTTAATCTTGGAGCTAACTATTACATAATGAAACCTTTTGACAGTGAAACTCTGCTCAAAAGACTGAGAGATATTAAAAAGCAGAAGAGGGTTAAGGCAGTAAATACAAGGCCGGCAGTGAGCAACTGTGAGACAGGCGGGGAAATTATATCTGACAGGGACCTTGAAAATGAGATAACGACCATAATTCATGATGTAGGCATTCCTGCCCATATCAAAGGATATCACTATCTTCGCGATTCAATTATGTTGTCGATTAAAGACAGTGAAATGATTAACAGCATAACAAAGATTTTGTATCCTACTATTGCAAAAAAATACCAGACTACCCCAAGCCGTGTGGAGAGAGCAATAAGGCATGCAATTGAGGTGGCATGGTCCCGCGGAAATCTTGACACAATCAATAATTTGTTTGGGTATACAGTAAGCAAGGGCAAGGGGAAACCGACTAATTCTGAATTTATCGCACTTATTTCAGATAAAATCCGTTTGCAATATAATATAAAGTCTTGAGTAAAAAGCTATTGTGTGCTATAATATAATAAATAATTTGTATGAGGTACATATGATGGCAAAAGCTTTATTGGTTGGAAAAGTTAATGAAAGCTTAGAACGTTGCGAAAATTATCTTTCTATGGAATTTCAGGTCCAGCTTTGTTCAGAGGTCGGAAAAAATGTTAAGGATATGATTGCGATTTTAAGACCTGCAGTAATTGTTTTTAACATTACGGAAGTAAATGATAATACGGCAGATATGTTCAAAAAGATTGAATTCAGATATGATTATATGCCGATTATTATTATTACGGATGAGTCATTGAAAAGTAAGCTGGATGATTTGCTTGCTCCTTTCAAAAAAGTGGAGTATGTTTTTAACCCTGTGGAAATTAATAACCTGATAAGAACCTGTCATAAGATTCTGGAATTGGACGGGCCTGTAGAAGAGTATGATGAAAACAAGTTGTTTTTTGGCAGGGATAAGAGAAAAATTCTTGTAGTGGATGACAGTGCGCTGGTTCTCAGGAATATTAAAGAAATGCTTGAGAAGAGATATGAGGTGATTCTGGCAAATTCCGGTGAACGTGCCATTGATGCCATTAAGAATAAATCACCACATCTGGTGCTTTTGGATTACGATATGCCGGGAATGGATGGCAGAGAAGTTTTTGAACTTATGAAAAAAGACAAGAATATGAGAGATATTCCTGTGGTTTTTCTGACTTCGGTGACTGAAAAAGATCAGATTCTTGAAGTGCTCAAGAACGGACCTGAGGGTTATATGTTAAAGCCTCCCGTAAAAGAAAAGATTATTGAAATTGTGGAAGAGGTGCTTGGACGATAATGAGATATATTAAGTATACATTTTTTGTCCTGGCACTTCTTGCATTTAGTTATATAGTTGCAGGACAGATAATTCTTGGAAGTGATGCGTCTGCTTCAGAAGACATATGTGGTCAATATAATGCCACATGGACTATGGTTAACGAGGATGGCTCAAGAACACCTGTTGAGATTCCGGGAAAAGTTAACAATGATTATTGCATAGAGATTGTTGTTCCGGAATTTGATGAAAATGTTAAATATATGTGTTACAGAGCCCAGGATATGAAAGTATATCTGGATGGTGAATTAATATTTGAATATACCACTGAGGGACACAGATGGTTTGGCAAAAGCAGTCCTGAGCGATATGTTTTCTTCCCGGTGTCAGGTCAGGATGCAGGAAAAACCTTGAGAATTGAAGGGTATTCAGCTGCCGGAATTATATACCAGCCTTATGTCGGAAGCCGTCTTGGAATCTGGAAATTCATTCTGGGCGAATATGCAGTGGATATGGTTGTTGCCATAATAACACTTGCATTAGGTGTTCTTACTGTTGTAATCAGTAAGATATATAGTATAATTAACAAAAAGAAAATGGATATAGAGTATCTTGGCTGCGGAATTATTTTTGCAGCTCTCTGGCTTATAACCAATTCGGTATTCTCGCAGATTATTTTTTCTAATCTGTCGGTTGCTTCTGTTATGCCGTTTCTTATGGTTATGCTGATGCCATTCCCATTTATTATATATATGAATGAAATTCAGTCAAAAAGGTATGAGAAAATTTACTGTGTTGCAGGAATTGCCATACTGCTCATAGATATATCCTGCTGTGCCCTTTACATACTTAAAATAAAAGAGTTGCAACAGTCATTTATATTTGTTGCAGCCGGTTGTTTTATTGCAATTTTGTCCATATTTGTCACATTTATTATCGATATTATAAGAAGACAAATCAGAGAATACCGGTATGTTGCAATCGGACTTCTTGTGGCATTTTTAACTTCTTCAGTCCAGCTGGTAGAATATTTTTCAAGAGTTGATATATTTAGCGGCTACAATTTTGCAATAGGTCTGTTGTTTATCCTTGTGGGAGCTACAATTCATACCGTTTCCAGTGTGTTCTCCATAGAAAAGGATAAGCAGGCAGCCGTTATGGCCAATGAATCCAAGGGAAAATTCCTTGCAGGCATGTCACATGAAATCAGAACTCCAATTAATGCAATTCTGGGCATGGATGAAATGATTTTAAGAGAGAGTAAACAGCCCCAGATAAGAGAGTATGCCTTTGATATAAGGAATGCCGGTAAGAGCCTTCTTGCAATTATCAATGATATTCTTGACATATCTAAAATTGATTCAGGAAAAATGGAGATTATCAATGTGGAATATGACACCAGCAGCCTTATTCATGATGTTGTCAATTTAATCAGGCACAAGGCTCAGGTAAAAAATCTTACAGTTAATCTTGATGCTGATGAAAATATTCCGTCAAGGCTTATTGGTGATGATATAAGAATCAGACAGGTATTGACAAATCTTCTCAATAATGCCGTAAAATACACTGAAAAGGGCTCTGTTTCATTAAAGGTTAATGTGGTGGGGACTGAAAATAATAAAGTAAAAGTCCATTTTGAAGTCAAGGATACGGGTATTGGTATCAGACAAGAGGATATACCTAAATTATTTCAGGCATATACCAGGATTGAAGAAAATCGTAACCGTAATATTGAAGGAACCGGTCTTGGAATGAATATTGCCATAAGGCTTTTACACCTTATGGGAAGTGAATTGCAGGTTGAAAGTACATATGGCGAAGGCTCAGTTTTTTATTTTGAAATTGAACAGGAAATAATAGATTCAACGCCTATCGGAAATCTTTCTGAGCGTGTTAGAAAACAAAGTGAGCAATATGGCTATGAAACCTCCTTTGTCGCACCTGATGCGGCAATACTTATAGTAGATGATAATGCAGTCAACAGAAAAGTTGTAAGGAATCTTTTAAAGGATACCCATATTAAAATTGATGAGGCTGACAGCGGAGAAAAATGTCTGAAAAAAATTGTTCATACAAAATATGATGTTATTCTGCTTGACCATATGATGCCGGGAATGGATGGAATTGAGACTCTTGCAGCATTTAAGACAACTGCCGGCAATAAAAATTCAGATACGCCGGTAATTGCCCTTACAGCCAATGCTGTAACAGGTGCAAAAGAAATGTATCTTAATGCAGGATTTAACGCATTTTTGCCAAAGCCTGTCAATTATGAAAAATTGGAAGAATACCTGATTCAGTTTATTCCAAAGGAAAAGATTAAAATGGTTGAAAAAAATGAAATGCAGGGCGAAGACGATTTTGCGGAGATTATGGAGGTGCTTAATTCAATTCCCGAGATTAATCTTGAATATGCTTTTTTGCATAATAGTACGCCTCAGAACCTGTATAATATAATGGTGGATTTCCTTGGAATGATTGAATCTGATGCAGCAACACTTGAGAAATATATGATGGTGACAGATGATGAGATGTTAAAACAGTACAGAGTTAAGGTTCATGCAATGAAATCTTCTGCTGCCATGATTGGAGCCATGAACCTGAGTGGTATGGCACGTACTCTGGAACTGGCTGCAATTAAAGGAAAACGTG
>JBJENU010000372.1:0-4632 GCA_051880355.1 Lachnospiraceae bacterium
AAATATTTCCAAGGGCTTTGAGATAATGGGCAATATACTTGGCGTTATGGCGCCTGTTATCGGCGGCGGTGCCATTGCCTTTATAGTATATCTTCCTATGCAGCAGTATATCAAATTATTGAAAAAAGTTGGCGTTAAGAAGAAGGGTGTAATAGAGGCAGGAGCTTATGCTTTATCAGTAATAAGTCTTCTGGCTGTATTTATTCTGCTTTTACAGATAATCATACCTGAACTTACCCACACTTTTACTGTTTTGTCAGATAATGTACCTGTTGCCTATGAAAATGTCAGGAACTGGGTTATTGAGAACCAGGAAAAGTTTCCTCAGTTAAAAGAGTGGATTACAGGTATTGAAATTGACTGGGGAGATTTGTTCAAAAATGCGGCATCATTTATAACAGGTGGTGTGGCCGGCGTGTTTGATACAACCTTCAGTGTTGTTACGGTTGTTATCGGCGGCCTTTATAACACTCTTATGGCAATTATTATTTCCATTTATCTGCTTCTCAACAGGGAGAAGCTTGCCAGTCAGGTAACAAGAACATTTAAGGCATATATGCCTGAAAAAATGTTTAATTTCGTAATGAAGCTGGGCAGGCTTAACAGTGATGCTTTTTCCAAGTACATTATCGGTAAAGGCCTGGATGCTTTAACCATAGGAATGATGACTTTTGTAGGTATGACTATTTTTCAGTTCCCATATGCTGCAATGATTGCAGTTATAGTGGGAGTGACTGCGATGATTCCGATTATCGGCGGTTACATTGGTGTGGCACTGGGCGCATTGCTTATATTGCTTAGCAGTCCGGTACAGGCTTTGTGGTTTGTTATATTTATGCTTATTCTTCAGACATTTGAGGGTAATGTTATTTATCCTAAAATTATGGGAAATTCAGTGGGACTTCCGGCAGTATGGATTATTATAGCCATTACTGTGGGCGGTGGTATGTTTGGATTTATTGGTATGCTTGTAGCGGTGCCGGTTATGTCTGTTATATATGATCTTGTTGAGGAGGCAGTAAACAACAGACTTGAAGCAAAAGAAAACAATACACTTGCAGGTGATGTGGGTATAAAAAATGAATTACATAGCGACGGCGGCAGGGCAGCTGCTGAAACTGTAGTTGGAAAAGGTGGCAATGATGTCAAAAGGAAAACATATAAAAACAGGCGTAATTAGTATTATATTTGGCAGGACTACTTTTGTAGTACTGTCAATTTTGTTTCAGATTCTTATATTGCTGGGAATTATAAACTGGTTCTCGGACTATGTAGTAGTGGCGTACAGTGGTTTTGTTCTGGTCGCCGTAGTAGGCACAATAGTGATTTATAACAGAGAAGTGAATGCTGATTATAAGCTTGCGTGGATGGTGCCTGTGGTTATAGCTCCGGTATTTGGAGTTATGGTTTATATATTTATGAGCCTTCAGTACGGAACAAGGTACATTGAAAAAGAACTGGTACGCCAGAAAAAGAGCATACAGGAAATTCTGCCTGAAAAGTGCCCGTGCAGTGATGAGGACAAAGGATTTTTTAATTATATGCATGATTATGCAATGGCCCCTGTCTATGACAACAATGAGGTGGAGTATTTCGGCTTTGGACAGGATAAATTTGAAGAACTTATAGTGCAGCTGCAAAAGGCCGAAAAATTCATTTTTATGGAGTATTTCATTGTAGACGAAGGATATATGTGGAATACAATCCTTGAGATTTTAAAAGAAAAAGTGAAAAGCGGAGTGGAAGTGCGCTTTATGTATGACGGCATGTGCAGTTTGGTTCTGCTTCCTTACAAATATCCTAAGGAGCTTAGCAGTTACGGAATAAAGAGCAAAATGTTTTCGCCTATTCATCCTGTTCTATCAACGTATCAGAATAACAGGGATCATAGGAAGATAGTTGTCATTGACGGAAAAGTAGCATTTACCGGTGGTGTCAACCTGGCCGATGAATACATTAACAGGATAGAAAGATTCGGTTATTGGAAGGATTCGGCAGTAATGGTTAAGGGACCTTGTGTTAAATCCTTCACCATGATGTTTTTGCAGATGTGGAACGTGGGAGAAAGGCTTTCGGAAGACTACAAAAAGTATATAGTGCAGGACACGGAATTTGTAACAGAAGGGCTGGCAATGCCTTATGGCGATGAACCCTATGACTCAGAGAGAGTTGGCAAACAGGTATATCTCCATATTATTAACAATGCCCGAAATTATGTGCATATAATGACACCGTATCTTATACTTGATGATGAGATGAGAAATGCCCTCATATACTGCGCAAAAAGAGGTGTGGAGACGGTTATAATTATGCCCCACATACCTGATAAAAAATATGCGTATTACCTGGCAAGGACATATTATCCGGAGCTTATAATTAACGGGGTAAAAATATATGAGTATGAACCGGGCTTTGTTCATTCCAAGGTGTTTGTAAGTGATGACAAGAGAGCAACTGTGGGAAGTGTCAACATGGACTTCAGAAGTATGTATCTGCATTTTGAATGTGGTCTTTATATGCAGGATGGTGAGATTATCGGCAAAGTGGAGAAGGACTTCCAGGATACGTTAAAGGAATGTATGGAGATTACTTACGAAAACTGCAGGAAATATCCGCTGCTAAAGAGAATAGCGGGAAGAGGTTTAAGACTTATAGCACCGCTTATGTAGGAAATAAAATGCCCCTCTTAACTTAAAAAGAGGGGCATTTTTCAGTGCGGAAAATGGGATTTGAACCCACACGCCCTAATGGACACAAGAATCTGAATCTTGCTCGTCTGCCGTTCCGACATTTCCGCTCAACAGGTATTGAAAAAGGAACTCACTGAGTTCCCTTAATTAGTGCAGTCGGCGGGACTTGAACCCGCACCCAAGCAATATGGACTAGATCCTTAGTCTAGCGCGTATGCCAATTCCGCCACGACTGCTTAGTATGTAGTTGCTTGTGTTCTGGCCACTCACAACGCTTATTCATAATAACACCTATAAAAATATTTGTCAACACTTTTTTTAAAAAAATTTCAAAAAAGTTTTTTACACGGTTTAAGGTGTAAAAATCAATATTTTTATCTTGTTTTTGAGATGAATGTATGATATACTTAACACAGTTTAATTTATATTAGGAGGTTTTGTCGTGAAGCACATTAAGACAATCACTAACAAAGTATTGAAGGATACAATGAAGAAGGGTGGATGCGGCGAGTGCCAGACATCCTGCCAGTCTGCGTGTAAGACAAGTTGTACAGTAGGTAACCAGAGCTGCGAGAATAAGAACGCTTAAGTTTGTTTTACAACTGTATAGTTAAAAAGTGATAAAGGCAATTTTGGGTCTGTGCTCGAAATTGTCTTTATATGTGAAAGGAATAATTTAATTATGGTACATCAGTATAAGAACAATGGCTATAACATTGTACTTGATGTGAACAGCGGGGCTGTTCATGTTGTGGATGAACTGGTATATGACATAATTGCTGATTATGAGAAGTTGTCCCTGGATGAGATATTAAGTAAGTACGAGGGTATTTACAGTGAAGCTGATATTCGCGAAGCTTATGATGAGATAGGGCAGCTTAAGGAAGAAGGACAGCTTTTTACAGAGGATATTTACGAGCCGTACATAGACAGCTTTAAGGACAGACCGACGGTTGTTAAGGCATTGTGTCTTCACATCGCCCATGACTGTAACCTTGCCTGCAAGTATTGTTTTGCAGAAGAAGGAGAGTATCATGGAAGAAGAGCCATGATGTCTTTTGAGGTTGGCAAAAAGGCGCTGGATTTTCTGGTTGCCAATTCTGGCAGCAGAGTTAATCTGGAGGTGGATTTCTTCGGTGGTGAGCCTACAATGAATTTTGAGGTGGTTAAGGAGCTTGTTGCTTACGGAAGGTCACTGGAAGAAGCTAATAACAAAAAGTTCAGATTTACTCTTACAACCAATGGAATATTGCTGGATGATGCTATTTTAGAGTTTGCCAATAAGGAGATGTCCAATATTGTACTTAGCATTGACGGCCGCAAGGAGATTAACGATCTTATGCGTCCGACAAGGAATAACCATGGCAGCAGCTATGATATTATTATGCCTAAGTTCAAGAAGGTGGCCGAAAGCCGCAACCAGACCAATTATTATGTGCGTGGAACATTTACCCATAATAATCTGGATTTCTCCAAGGATGTTTTGCATCTGGCGGATGAAGGCTTTGAACAGATTTCGGTGGAGCCTGTTGTGGCCCAGCCTACAGATGATTATGCAATAAGGCCTGAGGACCTTCCACAAATTTTTCAGGAGTATGACGCTCTTGCAAAGGAACTGGTTCAACGCAAGAAGGCAGGAAGGGGATTTAATTTCTTCCACTTTATGATTGATCTGAATGGCGGACCATGTGTGGCCAAGCGTTTATCGGGATGCGGTTCAGGCTGTGAGTATCTGGCCGTTACACCTTGGGGTGACTTTTATCCTTGCCATCAGTTTGTGGGCAATGAGGATTTTCTCATGGGCAATGTGGATGATGGAATTGTAAGAACAGATATCCGGGATTCTTTTAAGAACTGCAATGTCTATTCCAAAGAAAAATGTCGCAACTGTTTTGCCAAGTTTTTCTGTAGCGGCGGCTGTGCGGCAAATTCATATAATTTC
>JBJENU010000373.1:0-4601 GCA_051880355.1 Lachnospiraceae bacterium
AACAGACGGAAGTGTGAATATTATCGGAGAAGTGGCAACTGCACCGGTGGCAGGCTGGCTTATGCAGGCAGGCCAGACCGCATCGCTGTTTACACTTTTTACACACCACGGCAAAACTACCGCAGCCATGATACAATCCCTGGCCAATGCTTTGCTGAGTGAACATCTTATGGACAACGAGAAGGCTGCAATCAGGCAGGTTGCCAATGTTGTTAAGATTGACATACATATGGAAACAGACAAAAATGGTAAAAGAATCATTCAGAGAATAACAGAAGTTTGTTATGAAGATGAAGTGATTACAAGGGATTTGTTCTGTTATGAAAATGGTGTCTATGTTCAGAAAAATGAAATCAGTTATGAATTGCGCGAAAAAATTATGGGACAGCTTAATTTTACGGAAAGGGAGGCTTTGGGTCGTGAACTTTCTATGGACATTTCTTAAGTATGCTGTGGTAATCGTTATTATGAGTTTTTTTGGCAGGGAAGTGTACTGGCTTCTTGGAGGGGTAATCGGTGCATGGCTGGTTGACAGGGTATGGCACAAATCCAGGTCTAATAGGAATAATATTAAAATGCTTAAGGCATTGCAGGCATTTGTCAGTGATATTTCTTTTGCCTACCGTTGCAGTGGTGAACTGGAGGAAGCTTTCCGGCAGGTTCTTTTGGATGCTTTTGGCCCTATGAAAGCACAGGGAGAATTGATTTATAATATGATAAGCAGCTCGGATTATGAGGAAAGCTACCGTAATTATAAGCAGCAGGCACCCAATGAATATTTTTTATTATTCTATGCAATTAGTCATAAGACTAAGCAGGATGGTGACACTGTGGTAAATGGGCGTTCACTGTACAATGATAATCTTATAATGCTTGGGCAGGAAATCAGCAGACAACTGCTTTATCTTGAGAAAACCCGGAATGCTTTTACAGGTCTTATGGGGATGTGTATTTTTCCAATCTTTTTTGTTAAACCTATGGAACAATGGACAATATCTAATCTTCCTGATTTGGAAATTTATTTTCAGAGTGTCGGAAGTAAGCTGTTATCAGTTTTGGTATTAGTAATATCAATGATTATATTGTGGATAGTGACAATTCTTAAATATCCGGGTGGAAAGCCGGGACAGAAAAAACGCCTGATTTCTAAAATCGCAGAAGTGCAATGGGTTTCCATATTTCTTAATAAAATTATAATCAATAAATATGGCTATTATCAGAAAATCTGGAAGGTAATAAAAGCTGCCTGTGATAATGGCACAATTATGGAATTTTGTATTGAACGCTGGTTAAGTGTATTGGTTGGAATTGTACCTGCATTTTTAATTGCGTGCAGTATAGGAATTGATTTTTTGGGGTGTATTTTAATAGCCGGTGCAGGCGGCATATGTGGCTGGTGGTACCCATATGTACTTCTCAAGGTCAGGGCGTTTTCCATAAAGTCAGGTCTTAGTCAGGAATTAATAAGATTTTACACTGTTATGGGAATGATTAAGAATCAGGAAAATATTGATATACGTGAAATATTGATTCAACTTGAACTGATAAGTATTTATTATGAAGATGCTCTGAAGGAAACTGTTAATTCCTATGAGGGCAGTGGAAGTACACATTTGTACAGACTTAAGAAAATGATAAGCGATAAATACGCTGCTCGTCTTATAGACGGACTTATAGCCTGTGACGAGCTTGAAATAAGTGATGCTCTTTCTTTTGTGGATTCTGAACGTGAATATCTGATTTCATCAAAGCATATAAAAGATGAAAAATCTCTGAGCGACAGGAGTGCTCTTGCCAGATTTCTGGCATTTATTCCATTTTTAGCAACAATATTTATTAAATTAATAGTGCCTTTTATTATGGAGGGAATTAATCAGCTGCAGACATTTTCATCTGCAATGGAAATATTTTAATTATGGAGGTTAAATTTTTATGGAAAATAGTTTAAAGGGTTTAATACTTGCAGCGGGGACAATTATTACATGTCTGATTATAAGTCTTGGATTTTTTATTGCCAGGGAAGCTAAAGATTCTGCCTCAACAGGGGCAGGACAAATTAGTAAATTAAATGCTGAATTTCTTGAAAATGATAAGGTAATTTATGATGCTACGGAGGTATCCGGAAGTGAAGTGATTAATGCAATAAGAAAATTTAAAAACGAAGCAATGGGAATAACAGTAACAACTAAAAAATCAACTACCAGCTATAATTATGTCATTGATGAGGACAAGGGCACAATTACTGATTCTGATGTGAAGGAATATAACGCAGGAACTACGGCTAACGACAGTAAGTTTATTAATCCCACGGCCAGATTTATGGGAAAGGTAATACGTGATATTAACGGCACAATAATCGGAATTAAATTTACACAGGCGTAAGGAGCTTTTATGGAAAATATAATTGAGTGGTTAGAAAATATTTTTTGGATTATTCTGATTGTGACGGCAGTTACCTTTATTATTTATCAGACAGGAATAATTGACAGACTTGCTGAAATAATTGCTAAAATTATATTTCAGGATTATGTTCTGAATTTCGTTTAAGGGGCGCGGTATATGGAAAATGCCTTTGGACGAGTAGTTTCTGTACTAGTACTGGTTGTTGCCATTTTTATTGTTCCCATAAGAATTAATTACGAAAAAGTGAATTACATAAGGACTATTGCCATAACGTCAAAAACAGTTGAATTAGTTGACTGCGTGCGTAACAAGGGCTGCCTTGAACGGGATATGTATGACAGGTTTAAGGAGACACTTTCAAAGCTGGATATGATATGTAATGTGGAATTGGAACATAAAAGATGCGGAAACTTTGAAAACAATGATGTGTGGCTGTCTTATTCAACCGGAGATATTGAGGAGATACTTTACACTAACGGAAGCTATGATTTCAAAATCGGAGATTATTTCAAAATAATAATTTATGTTGTAAAAAGCGACAGCAGGGAGGTTATATCATATTACGGAGGAACCATAAGAAATGAGAGGACATGACGGAATTATTTTTGTGCTGTGCCTGTTTTTGTGCTTTTCTGTGCCACAGATGTATAAAATCCGGGAACTGGCAGCTATGTCAGAACTGAGAATAAAACTTAACACATATCTGGATACTGCCATCGAAAGTGCAGCTTACGACAATTTTAGTGTTACAAAAAATGGAATCGAATGGGACAGGGATGGTGTTATTAAAAGCTTCAGACAGGAGGTTGGAAATATGCTTAAGCTTGATATGGATAATTTTCCTGTATTTTTAATAAGACAGGGGAGTGAAGCTTTCTTTTATCATAGGGAGGAGTGGCTGAGAATCGAGTTGAGTGATGATGATAGTGAAAGTGCCGTAAAATTAATGGAAACAATGGAACAGTTGTTGGACTGTTCCATTGTTTCCAGCGTTTTTATTCCGGTGGGAAATGAAAGTGATTATTGTAATTCTGTCAGTGATAACAGCATTTTTGCTATTATGCAGCTTAAAAAATCAGTTTATATTGTTTCCGGCTCCAGTGTAGTTTTAGGAACGGTAATGTAGACACGGATTGAATCAATACGGTTTTTGCTTACTTTTTCTATTATAAAGCGCATATTGTCAATCTGCAGTTCATCACCAACATTAGGAAGACGGTCAAAACGTTCAATGAGCAGACCTGCAATTGAGTCATAGTCCTCTGATTCCAGCTCAATATCAAAAAGCTCGTTGATATCGTCAAGCTTGGCAGTTCCCTCCAGAAGATATTCAGAATCGTTAATACGGACAATAGGGTCAGTTTCGTCATAATCATACTCATCGCGAATCTCACCAACTATTTCTTCCAAAAGGTCCTCGAGAGTAATCATACCGACGGTTGAACCGTATTCGTCGATTACAATGGTAACATTGTTGGAGGTTTTACGCAATTCGGCCAAGAGGTCAGAAGTTTTTTTGAATTCGTATGTGTAGTACGGCTGACGTATAATATCCCGGACATGGAAATCCTTATCTGAATCAAAAAGGAATAAATCTTTGATATTGATTATGCCTACCACATTGTCAGTCTCGCCTTCAAAAATAGGAATTCTTGTGTATTTTTCCTGACGGAAGAGAGTAACTAAATCTTCATAAGAACTTTCAATGTCGGCAACTGTCATATCAATCCTTGGAATCATAACATCCTTGGCCTGTGAATCACCAAAATCAAATACGTTGTTAACCATACGGCGCTCTTCACTTTCAATGACTCCTTCCTCGTGACTTACATCAACGATGGTACGAAGTTCATTTTCAGTTATTGCCGGAGCTTTTTTGTCAGGGTCAATTCCCATAAGCTTCATAAAGATATTGGCAAGAGTTTCAACAATGACAACCAAAGGTGTAAATGCAAACATAAGGCAATAGATTATTCTTGCATATCCAAGAGCCATGGAATCAGCCTTGAGTGTAGCTACTGTCTTAGGCGTTATTTCGCCAAAAATAATAACAAGAATTGTTAAGATACCTGCCGCAATACCTATGGCAAAGCTGTCAAAAACAGTTGCGGCAAAGGTCGTTGTCAGGGAAGAGGCAGCAATGTTAACCACATTGTTACCAATAAGTATGGTACTTAACATTTTTTTCTGATGGTCTA
>JBJENU010000374.1:0-4597 GCA_051880355.1 Lachnospiraceae bacterium
GGCGGTCTTCATACCCATTGGAATTTGGTGAAAGGATTGAATAAAGCTGCCCAGGGACAGCATTTTGAAAATATTCAGGAACTGTGTGATAATATAGCTTTTTTGGAAAATGTGTTTTGCACGGATACATATGGAAGCAGAGTTATGTTTCTTGATGCACAGGGTACAGGATACCTGAGCAGTGGTTCTGTGGGCATCTGGCTTGATGTCAGCCATCTGATAGACGGAAATAATCGTCATACCTTTGTTTCTGAAACTGACAATATTGACGGTTGCTTTCTGGTATTTTCCCAAGAACTGGATTCCCACATCACAGTGGGAGCCGATAATGTACGTTTTACCCATGTTGTACTTCTCAAGGATATCGAAACGTTGAAACAGTATTACACAACAAAGACATACGGAGGCAAAGCAGCAACATATATCATCAAAAACAACGGAACACTGGCCTATTTTGATGCAGACAATGACGATGTGATTGGCGCCCGGAACATTTACAAGGCACTGAGAGAAGTGGAGTATGTTCAAGAGCAGAGTTTCGACACGGTCAAAGAGCAATTGAATAAGAATGGTATTGCGGCTGCGAATATAATGTTGGACCAGGATGAGTATTACTATTGTCTTACAGCACTGGATAACTATGATATGACGCTGATGCTTCTGATTCCTGCAGACTCTGTGGCAATCAGTACCATGAATATGATGAACTCCACCATTCGGACACAGATTCTCTTTATATCAGTTATGGCCCTGTTGATGCTATTGGCGTTCTTCAGTTTAATTAAAGTTCAACGCAGTAGGCAGATGGTGAAGCTGGAAAAGGAGACTAACAAGGAGTTGAATCAGCTTCGTTTGGTGGCAGAGTCAGCCAATGCTGCAAAAAGCACTTTCCTCAACAATATGTCTCACGACATCCGGACTCCTATGAACGCAATTATCGGTTTTACCAATATTGCCATGAAACACAGTCCACCTCCTGAGATTAAGAGTTGTCTGGATAAAATCAGTGACAGTTCAGAACATTTGCTTGCTCTTATCAATGATGTGTTGGACATCAGTCGTATTGAAAGCGGAAAAATTAAATACACACCAACGCCGGTGGATATTGTAGAAGTTTCGGATTCGGTGCTTACCATAATGTATGGCTACCTATCCAATCGTAATATTATCTTCCGGACAGAAATTGAAGAAACTCAAATGCGCTATGTGTTGACTGATGCTGTGCGTGTCAGGGAAGTGTTGGTAAATATTCTTGGAAACGCAGTAAAGTTTACTAACGATGGAGGAACCGTCACCTACGGTGTCAGCTACCATCCGGGAACTGATGACCGTTACATCAATGTACGATATCGTATTGCTGACACCGGCATTGGTATGGATGAAGAATTTGTTGGACATATTTTTGAAGAATTTTCACAGGAAGAGCATAGTGCCCGAACGCAGTATAAAGGTACTGGTTTGGGTATGGCTATCACCAAAAAGTATGTTGATTTGATGGGCGGAACGATTACCGTGGAAAGTAAAAAAGGTGTTGGTTCAACATTTACTGTTGAATTGCCTATGGAAATTACTAATGCCTGTGAAGCAAAGAAAACAGAGTATACTTTAAATAAAGCAGAATTAACCGGATTGAAAGTTCTTCTGGCTGAAGACAATGAACTAAATGCTGAGATAGCAATTGTACAGTTGGAAGAATTTGGAATGGAAATTACCAGAGCTTCCGATGGTGATGAAGCGGTAAGACTTTTTGCCGAAAATAAGCCGGGCACATTTGATTTAATTCTTATGGACGTTATGATGCCGAAGAAAAATGGTTATGAGGCAACAAAAGCCATCCGTAGTTTGCAAAATCGTCCGGATGCCGTTGCAATCCCAATTATTGCAATGACGGCAAATGCTTTTGCTGAGGATGTCCAGGCATCTTTGGATGCAGGAATGAACGGGCATTTGTCAAAGCCGATTGTTATGGATGAGGTAATTAAAACAATAGCACGAAATATTGATTGAATATATTAAAAATGGGGCTGTAAATAAACTATGTGAAAGACTTTTGCTGCCGAATGGTAGCAATTAAGTGAAAGCGTTCTTTCGAATAGTTACACTCTCGGGCACCACAACAACAGGCTGTAAATAAACTATGTGAAAGACTTTTGCTGCCGAATGGTAGCAATTAAGCGAAAGCACTCTTTCTAATAGTTTATTTACAGCCCCTTTTTTGTACATTTTATACTTGACGTATTGCCATCCAGCTTTTATTATGTAAGGAGGGAGTTTGTACGACAATGATAGTTGATTATAGAAAGTGGAGGAAGTTATGATTACACAGGCACCAAGAGGTACACAGGACTGGTTTGGCGAAAATATGCACAAGCGCCAGGTAATTGAGAAAATCGCAAGAGGTATTGCTAAGACATATAATATGCATGAGATTATTACACCGGTATTTGAGCATACAGTTCTTTTTGCACGTGGCGTTGGTGAGACAACTGACGTTGTACAGAAGGAAATGTACACTTTTAATGACAGAGGTGACAGAAGCATTACCCTTAAGCCGGAGGGAACGGCAGGTGTTATCAGGGCTTATCTGGAGCACAATATGTATGCTGAGTCGGGACCTGCAAAGCTTTATTATGTCACACCGGCTTTCCGTTACGAGAAGCCACAGAGCGGAAGATTAAGGCAGCACCATCAGTTTGGCGTGGAGTTTGTAGGCTCAGAGAGCCCCCTTGTTGAGGTTGAGCTTATTACTCTTATTACCAAAATTATTAAAGCTCTTGGCCTTAAGGATGCAAAGCTTCACATCAACAGCATCGGTTGTAAGAACTGCAGAAAAACTTACAATGAGGCTTTGCTTGCTTATTTAAAACAGCATGAGGACTGCCTGTGCGAGACATGTCGTGAAAGGATGCAGAAGAATCCACTTCGTGTAATTGACTGTAAGGTTGATACATGTAAGAAGATTGTTGCCAATGCGCCAAGAACCATAGAGTATCTTGATGACGAGTGCAGGAATCATTTTGAAGAGTTGAAGTCACTGCTTGACGCCCTTAACATTCCTTATGAGGTTGATACGGGAATTGTGCGTGGACTGGATTATTACACCAAAACAGTATTTGAGTTTGTCAATTCAGAAGGTTTTACATTGTGCGGTGGTGGCCGTTATGACGGACTTGTTCATGAGATAGATGAAAAACAGGACATTCCGTCAGCCGGATTCGGTATGGGAATTGAGAGAATTCTTTACTTCCTTGAAAAAGAAGGCGTGGAGCTTGAACCACAGGCTCCAATTGATTTATATGTCGGAATTCTTGGCACAAAAGCTAAAGCCAAGGCATATGAGCTTGTAAATTCCCTTCGTGACAAGGGCTTTATTGTTGAGACTGATTACCTTGATAAGAGTGTCAAGGCCCAGATGAAATACGCTAACAAAATTGGTGCAAGAAAGACATTTATTCTTGGTGAGGATGAACTTGAAAAACAGGTGGTTTCCGTAAAGAATATGGAAACAGGAGAATCTGTTGAAGTTAGTTTCGACCGGTTGGAAGAAGTACTGGCTAAGTAAAAAGAAATTTTTGGAGGATAAAACAAATGGCTGAGTCAATGAGAGGCTTAAAGAGAACTAACAGATGTACAGAAATCAGTTCTGCAAATGTTGGTGAAGTTGTAACTGTTATGGGCTGGGTCCAGAAGAGACGTAATCTGGGAAGCTTGATTTTTGTGGATTTAAGAGACCGTTCAGGCCTGCTTCAGATAGTTTTTGACGAAAATGATATTGGAAAGGAAGGCTTTGATAAGGCTTACGGACTTAGAAGTGAGTATGTTATTGCGGTAGTTGGTAAGGTTGAGAAGCGTTCCGGCGCTGTTAACGAGAATCTGGCAACTGGTGATATTGAAATTCGCGCAACTGAGTTAAGAGTACTTTCAGAGGCTGAGACACCACCTTTCCCAATCGAAGAAAATGTTCCGACCAAGGAAGAAATCCGACTTAAATACAGATACCTTGACCTTAGAAGACCTGACCTTCAGGCCTGCCTTATGATGAGAAGCAAGGTTGCCACATTGACAAGAGCATTCCTTGCCAACGAAGGATTTTTGGAGATTGAGACCCCTATGCTCACCAAGAGTACACCTGAAGGCGCAAGAGATTATCTTGTACCAAGCCGTGTGCATCCTGGTAATTTCTATGCACTGCCACAGTCTCCGCAGCTTTTTAAGCAGCTTCTTATGTGCTCAGGCTATGACAGATATTTCCAGATTGCAAGATGCTTCAGGGATGAAGATTTGAGAGCTGACCGTCAGCCTGAATTTACACAGATTGATATGGAGCTTTCATTTGTTGATGTTGATGATGTAATTGACGTTAATGAGAGGCTCCTTGCCCACATTTTTAAAGAAGTTCTTGGAGTTGAGGTTTCCCTTCCGATACAGCGTATGACATGGCAGGAGGCTATGGACAGGTTTGGTTCAGATAAGCCTGATATCCGTTTTGGCATGGAACTTCATAATGTTTCAGATGTTGTCAAGGACTGCGGCTTTGGAGTATTTACTTCTGCCCTTGAAAATGGAGGTTCTGTCCGTGGTATTAATGCCAAGGGAC
>JBJENU010000375.1:0-4588 GCA_051880355.1 Lachnospiraceae bacterium
GGATTTAAGGAACGAAAGAAAAAAATTGCTGCAGTAGTGGGAATGGTTCTGCTGGCTTTGTTCAAGAAAAAAATAGCTAAGTAAAGGAGAGATAAATTATGGTATCAAAGATAGTTACAGTAGTAAACCTGGAGGGGATTCATATGCGTCCGGCCGGAATGATTGCCAAGGCTGCCAAGGAGCATGCTGACAGTGAGATTATCATAAAGGCCAATGGCAAGGATGTGAAGGCTAAGGCAGTTATGCAGCTTATGGCTGCATGTATCAAGAAAGGTACAGAGGCAGAGATTGTTGTTACAGGAGGAAATGAGCAGGCTGTACTTGACGAATTTGTAAAGATGTTTGAGGATGGCTTCGGCGAATAACAGGAGGTGTTAACCATGACAACACTTACGGGCAAGGGTGTTTACGGCGCAATAGCACTTGGAAAAATTTCTGTTTTTAAAAGAAAGGAAGCATCTGTCAAGAGAGTCCACATTGATGACACAGAGGCTGAAAAGGAAAGACTGGAGGCGGCCAAGGAAAAAGCTGTGGCACAGCTGCAGGAAATATACAACAAGGCTCTGAAAGAGGTGGGCGAGGCTAATGCGCAGATATTTGAAATACATATGATGATGCTGGAGGACGAGGACTACAATGATTCCATATTGAATATCATTGAGACCCAGGTCGTCAATGCTGAATATGCGGTGGCAGTTACGGCAGATAACTTTGCAGGAATGTACGCTTCAATGGATGATGCCTATATGCAGGCCCGTGCCGTTGATGTGCAGGATATTTCCAACCGGTTAATCTACTGTCTTTCAGATGGCAGCGGCGAGGATGGCAGCTCCGATGAAAAGGTTATTATCTGTGCAGAAGATCTGGCACCAAGCGAGACCGTGCAGCTTGATAAGAACAAGGTGCTTGCTTTTGTCACGGCATTTGGCTCATCCAATTCCCATACAGCCATACTGGCAAGGAATATGAATATTCCGGCAATTATCGGAGTGGGTGAGGAACTTCTGAAAGCGGCAAAAAGCGGAGAATTTGCTGCTGTTGACGGTTACACGGGTGAGATTTTTTTCAATCCCGATGAAGATACAAGAGCACGTCTGGAGAAAAAACGCATAGAGGACGAGGAAAAGAAGCGTCTTCTTCAGGAGCTTAAAGGCAAGGAAAATATCACCATTGATGGAACAAAAGTCAATATTTATGCCAATATAGGAAGCGTTGACAATATTGGTGCTGTACTTGCAAATGATGCAGGCGGCATAGGGCTTTTTAGAAGTGAATTTCTCTATCTTGAAAGCACCGATTATCCTACAGAGGAACAGCAGTTTGCTGCATATAAAAAGGTGCTGGAGAGTATGGCGGGAAAAAAGGTAATTATCCGCACTCTCGATATTGGTGCAGACAAACAGGTAGACTATTTTAATTTAGACAGGGAGGAAAATCCTGCCCTTGGTTATCGTGCAATAAGAATCTGCCTGACAAGACCTGAAATATTCAGGACACAGCTTCGTGCACTGTACCGTGCTTCGGCCTACGGCAATCTGGGCATAATGTTTCCAATGATAACAAGTGTTTCAGAGCTTGAAAAAATACTGGACATTTGCCGGGAGGTAAGAAACCAGCTAAAATCTGACGGCATTGAGATATCGGATAAGGTGGAGCTTGGCATAATGATTGAAACACCTGCAGCGGCGGTTATCAGCGACAGACTTGCGCCTATGGTGGACTTTTTCAGTGTAGGTACAAACGACCTTACCCAGTATACACTGGCGTGTGACAGACAAAATGCTGCAATTGAACAATTTGTTGACACCCACCACGAGGCAGTTTTAAGACTTATAGAAATGTCTGCAATTAATGCTCACAAAAATGGCATATGGATTGGCATATGCGGTGAGCTTGCGGCAGACACAACCCTTACGGAGCGTTTCCTGCGTATGGGTATTGATGAGCTTTCCGTTTCACCTTCGTTTGTATTAAAGGTAAGAGATGCAGTAAGGCGCTGTGACCTTTCCAGGTAATAGTAAAAGAGTAATACCGCATATGGAGCCGATGCCCATATGCGGTTATTTTAATTTTATAGATAATGTGGTATAATGAGTATGAGGTCAACGATAAAGGGAGAAACGTATATGGACATTAATAAAGTTCTGATGGAATATGACAGTATGTTTGGCGTTAATTCAAGGGAGGAGACAGAAGCTTTCCTTCTCGAGATGATTAGAAAAGCAGATGAAGAAGGGGATGATTATTCTGTTATTACGCTGGAGAATGAAATAATAGGTTTTTACAGGGATACCAGCCAGAAGGATAAATCACTTAATTTTTGCAGGCTGGTTATTGAGCGGATGAAGAAAATTGGCATTGAGGGAACGGTGGAGTATGCAACTTCACTTATTAATGCAGCCAATGCTTACCGGGCATTTGGGTTATATGAACAATCTCTTGAATTGTACCGGGAGGTTGAGTGCATATATACCGACAAGCTTCCTTACGGCTCATTTAATTATGCAAGCATGTATAATAACTGGAGTCTTTTGTATCAGGAGATGGGTGATTTTGAGAATGCCCGTCTGATGCTGATGAAAGCCCTTGCAGTGGTGGATTTGTTTCCTAAGGCAGTTATTCCGCAGGCCAATACAAGAACTAATCTGGCTGTGACGCTTTTAAGAATCAGTCAGGGGCAGAAAGGTTCAGAGGGAGCAGATACATTTAAGGAAGCTGTTAAATATCTTGATGAAGCCCTGAGTATCTATGAAAAGGATGGCGGAAAGGACTTTCATTACAGCGGTGCACTTTCGGCAAAGGCAGATGCTCTGTATATGACAGGAGCATATGCCCAGGCTGCAGGATATTATCAGCGTGCAATGCAGGCACTATACGGATATGTGGGAAGAACTGAAGCCTATGAAAGGATTGAGGAAAATTATAATGATGCCGTGGAACGTGCCGGACAGGCAGGGCAATTGAAGCCTGTTTGTGGCAGTAATCTTGAGAGGTGCAAAAGCTTTTACGAAATGTATGGCGCTCCCATGATTCATCAGCAATTTGGAGAGTATGAGAAAAGGATTGCCGTGGGACTGGTGGGGGAAGGCTCCGACTGCTTTGGCTTTGATGATGATATTTCCACTGACCACGATTATGGCGTAGGCTTTTGCATGTGGCTTACAGATGAGGATTATGACAGGATTGGAGACAGTCTGCAAAAAGCATATGAGAAGCTGATTGTGGACTATGTCAGTGATGGAAGAAGTGTCAACAGGTTTATGGATGAAAGAAGGGGCGTGTTCCGAATTAACGCCTTTTATGAGGATATACTGGGTGTTGGTGTAGGCACGGAAGGACTTACGATGGAGCAGTGGCTTTCTGTTCCTGAGGACAGACTTGCAACTGCTGTGAATGGTATGGTATTTTGTGATGACGCAGGCGTGTTTTCAGATATGAGAAAGAAGTTTCAGGCTTATTACCCGAGGAAGGTATGGCTTTTAAGAATAGCTGAAAAGCTCCATGATTTTTCCCAGTATGCCCAGAGTAACTATGCAAGAATGATGGCAAGGCAGGATTATGTCACGGCACAGCTTTGCGTGGCAGGGGGAATAAAAAGTGCCATGGAGACTGCTTATCTTCTCAACAGAACTTATGCACCGTACTATAAGTGGCAGAAAAAGGCCATGGACAATCTTAATGTGCTTAAGGAAATCATACCGCTGCTTGAGAAAATTGCACTGGCAGGCAGTCAGGAAAAATCATGGCAGGATGTAGATTACAGCCCTTATGCAATAAATGAGGCTGATTTAATCGCGTATACTTTTGAGGAAGTGGCCGGGTGTATTCTTAAAGAACTTAATAATCAGGGAATTGTTCAGGGAACAGATACATTTCTTGATGTATATTTTGACGGGATGGTAAAAAAGGCTATGGAAATAACTGAAAATCCAGACGCACATAATATGTTGGTGCAGCAGATAGTTGACATTGAGTGGCAGCAGTTCGATAAGGTAGAAAATGAAAATGGACGGGCAGACTGTCAGGATGACTGGGACACCTTTTCAATTATGAGGAAAAGCCAGTACATGACATGGCCGGATGAGCTTTTGGAGAGCTTTTTGACTGACCTTGAGGAAGCTGACAAAAAGGGCTGGAATCTTATTGCTGAAAAGTATGCAAGGATGATGGAGTCTACTGCACCTGACAGATATGCCGAACTGGAGGAACAGCTGCCGCATCTGGATGATGACAGGGTTGCCATTCAGGAGGAGATAATTAAGCTTCAGGTTTCGTGGATGGAGGAGTTTGCTTCCGCATATCCTAAAATGGCTTCCAACGCCAGAAGTATACACACATATGAGGACAATCCATATAATACCTCCTATGAGACATATCTAAGAGGCGAGCTGGGAACTTATTCTGTACGGACGCTTCTGCTGTATGGAAGGTTTGTGGTGTCTTTGCATAAGCAGGGAAAGAATCTTGCATATATGATTATGGAAAATACCGCTAAACTGTACGGATATAAGTCAGTTGAGGATGCAGAGGTAAGGCTGTAAAAATATAATCTTAAGACAATCTTAATACTGTAAAAAAATCCTTAATA
>JBJENU010000376.1:0-4576 GCA_051880355.1 Lachnospiraceae bacterium
TACATTTGGGCACTAAGGAATCCTCCCAACTCCGTTGGGTCCCTCCTTAGTACATAGTATGGAGCAGACGGGAGTCGAACCCGTGTCCAAAAACCAATCCATCGTTCTTCTACTATTATAGTTTGTTATTAAACATTCCCTCCTGAACCGGAGAACAAACACCCCGGTCCATTCAGTAGCTTCATAATACGCCCACAGACGCAAAGCTTAGCCTGTGTCGTTTCTCACAAAGTCGAAGCCGTTACCCCGGTGTGTGAGTGCACCGGGAACGACTGCTGCAACTTAGGCAGCTGCTAATTCTGTATTAGCGTTTATATTTAAGTTTGCGATTTAACGCATCGCCTGCGAATAGCTTCACCGACTTCATAATCCCTGTCGAAACCATTACTGCCCCCAATATATAAGCAATATAGCAGCATATACATATTATATGCATGCCACAGAGTGAATATTACATCATTGATGCTGACTTGTCAACAATTTTTACAACTCATATGGAGTAATCTGATATACGTAGTAATCCAACCAGTTGGCATACAGATGGTTGGCATGACTTCTCCATGACAAAACAGGTCTCTGGTTCACATCATCATCAGGATAATAATTAACAGGTATTTTAGGGTTAATGCCCTTTGCCAGGTCACGCTTGTACTCACTGTCAAGTGTCATTCTGTCGTACTCAGGATGACCGAATACAAATACATTTTTTCCGCCTTCATCTGCAACAATATATACACCGGCCTCCTTAGAATCTGCCATAATTGTAAGTTCCGGAACTTTTTCAATATCTTCCCGTAAAACCGTTGTATATCTCGAATGAGGTGCCTTAAAATAATCATCAAAGCCTCTCACAAGAGGTATTTTTCTATTGAGCACATGGTGCTCATAAATTCCTGAAAGCTTATCCTTCATAAGAACCTTGTCAATTCCATAGTGATAGTACAGGCCTGCCTGTGCACCCCAGCATATGTGAAGTGTGGAGGTACAGTTGGTCTTGCTCCACTCCATTATTGTTGTAAGTTCCTCCCAGAAATCCACTTCTTCAAAAGGAAGCTGCTCTACAGGCGCTCCGGTAATAACAAGTCCATCAAATTTCTGGTCTTTTATCTCATCAAAAGTAATATAGAACTTTTCGAGATAAGATGCAGAAGTATTTTTTGAAATATGAGTTGCCGTCTGCAAAAATGTAACGTCAATCTGAAGCGGTGTGTTAGACATTGCACGAAGCAGTTGCAATTCAGTGTCCTGCTTAATTGGCATTAAATTCAGGATAATTATTTTCAACGGACGAATATCCTGGCTCATGGCACGGTTTTCATCCATAACGAATACATTTTCAAGCTCGAGCTTTGCCTTTGCAGGTAAATCACTCTGTATTTTAACTGGCATAATTAATCCACCTTTCCACTAAGTGTTAAAAATTCTTCTTCGGTAATTACAGGTATGCCTAATTTGGCCGCTGTAACATTTTTTGAGGACGTAGACTTGTTATCATTGTTAATAAGATAATCGGTCTTGCCTGTAACACTTCCCGTAACCTTACCGCCCTTGCTCTCAATAAATTTCTTGAGGGCATTCCTGTTCTCAAAGGAATTAAGGGAACCGGTAATAACAAACACTTTTCCGCTAAGATTCTGGTTCTGCGAAGTTTCTTCCTCCACGATATTAAGCTTACTCACAAGATTGTTAAACTTTTCCCTGTTTTTCTCATCTTCAAAGTAACTTACAAAACTGTCGGCAATTACATCTCCCACACCATCAACCTCAACAAGCTCCCGGCGTGTTACATCAAATATTTTATCAACTGAAAGCTGCAATGCCCTCACAATCATTTTAGCGTTGGCAAGACCAATATTGTCAATACCAAGGCTGAATATCAGTTTAGGCAGAGTTGTATTTTTTGCATTTTCAGTTGCTTCAATCAATTTATTATAAGACTTTTCTCCGAAACCGTCCATAGTAATTATCTGGTCGCGGTAACGTGAAAGCTCAAATATGTCAGCAAATTCCTTTAAAAAGCCTTTTTGAATAAATTTTTCCAGGGTAGCCTCTGACATACCATCAATATTCATGGCATCCCTGCCTGCAAAATGTTCAAAGGACTTAATATGCTTAGCCTGACACGCAGGATTGATGCAGTACAGAGCCTTAACACCATTCTGGCACTGTATTGTTGTAGCCTGGCCACATACAGGACATACATCAGGAATTGTAACCTTGCCCGATTCCGTAAGATTTCTTGCAATCTGTGGAATAATCATATTGGCCTTATATACCTCAATAGTATCCCCTATTCCCAGCTTAAGACTCTCCATAACGCTTATATTATGAACGCTTGCCCTGCTCACACTTGTGCCTTCAAGCTCAACCGGCTCAAAGATTGCAACAGGATTAATAAGTCCTGTTCTTGACGGACTCCACTCTATGTCAAGAAGAGTTGTCTCCTTAGTCTCATCACTCCACTTAAATGCCATGGCATTCCTTGGGAACTTTGCCGTTCTTCCCAAGGAATCACCATAGGCAATATCATCATACAAAATTACCAGACCATCTGACGGAAAATCATTGGTCTCTATCTTTTTTTCAAACCAGCCAATAGCATCCACAAGGGTCGCGGCAGTTACCTCCCTGTATTCAACAACGCAAAAGCCCTGGGTTGCCAGCCACTCAAACTGATTCTTACGGCTGTTTTTAAAATCCACATCCTCAGCCTCAACAAGGGAAAACGCAAAGAAATTAACATTTCTTTTAGCTGTAATCTCATTATTAAGCTGCCTTACGGAACCGCTGCAAAGGTTGCGCGGATTTTTATATTTCTGTGACTCATCAGCTATCTGTGCATTGATTTTCTCAAAATCAGTATAGGTAATAACCGCCTCACCTCTTACAATCAGCGTTCCCTTATAAGGAATTGTCAATGGCACATTTTTAAATACCTTTGCATTATTGGTAATGACTTCGCCAACTTCTCCGTTGCCACGGGTAACAGCCTTGGCAAGACTGCCATTCTCATAGGTAAGCACAATTGTAAGTCCGTCAAGTTTCCACGAAAGAAGTGCCTTCTGACTGCCTAACCAGTCAGCCAGTACTGATGGTTCCTTGGTCTTATCAAGACTTAACATAGGCTTTTCATGGCGTTCCTTGGGAAGTTCGCTAAGGACCTCATAGCCTACCCTCACAGTAGGGCTGTCTGACATAACATAGCCTGTCTCTTCCTCCAGCTTTACCAGCTCATCATATAACTTATCATATTCATAATTGGTCATAATTTCAGTTTCCTGGGCATAATATGCCTTGCCTGCCTCATTGAGAAGCCTTACCAATTCTTTTATTCTGCCGATAGTATCCATCATAAACCTCCACTATAACTGCGACACAAGTCTGTCATATTCTTCACCGGTTAATTCCCTGTATTTCCCTTCTTGCAAATCACCTAAAACCACATTCATAATTCTGATTCTTTTCAGTTCAACCACGTTATACCCCAGTGTGGCACACATTCTTCGTATCTGTCTGTTAAGGCCCTGGGTAAGGATTATCCTGAAAGTTTTAAAGCCTGTCCTTTCAACTACACATGGTTTTGTTGTTCTGTCAAGCTCCTCAAGATATACTCCTTTGGCCATCCTGCTGATAAATTCCTCTGTAACAGCTCTTTCCACAGTTACCTCGTATTCCTTTTCATGGCAATTTCTTGAACGGAGTATTTTATCTGAAAGTTCGCCCTCATTAGTAAGAAAAATAAGACCTGTTGACTCCTTGTCCAGCCGTCCCACCGGATATATTCTCACCGGATAGTTAATATAGTCAGTTATGCTTATACCGCCCTGACCGTCTCCTGTTGTACATACTACACCCTTAGGCTTATTAAAAGCAATAAATACTTTATTATTATCTCCTGTTATAAGCTTTCCGTCAACAAACACCTTCTGTCCGTCACAAACCTTACTTCCACAGACAGCCGGTTCGTTATCAATTATAACCCTGCCTGCCTCAATAAGTCTGTCTGCCTCACGCCTTGAGCATATACCTGCACTACTGAGAAACTTATTAATTCGTTGTTCCATACTAATATCCTCCAAGACTGGCAAAAATACTTTGAAGCTTTGGATTATTTGCAAGCAGCTCATCAAATTCCAGTGCTGCTTTGTCACTAAGCTTCCTGATAAACTCCGTCTCATACATCAGTTCATTATATACAGTTACACTCTCGCTCTGCTCCTTGCGGGCTACATAAAGACTTCCTTCTACATTGGTAAGCACATACAGCTTGTCCAGAAAAGGCACATTAATGTCTGTTCCTTTTATAGCCTGATACCCGTTTACCACCACCACATATGAGTTATCCACCAGTCCGTCAGCCACATATATATCCATGTCGCTTACAGTATATACATACGATTCAAAAAGCCGCCTTGTCGCATCAGGAATTTTACTTGCATCATCAACATATCTTGTAAGTAGCAGCCCCTCTCTCCCCATGAGAGCTCCATAATAATTGTTAAGCAAGGCGGATATTGCCTTATTCTCATTTTTCTTAAAAATCAGACCTGCATTATCTTCCACCGCCGGCTGCCTT
>JBJENU010000377.1:0-4519 GCA_051880355.1 Lachnospiraceae bacterium
ATTCCAAGGGCAAGGGACTGGACCACAAGCACATCCGCAAACTTGTCCACCACAAGTCCCGGAAAAAAGTCTGCCTCACCGAAAATAAGCCTGCATGAAGACATATCAACTGTATGCATACGGTAATCAACTGCACGTCTCACACCCATCTCCCAGAAGGCATCATCAATTACCTGCTCCTTATTTCTTGTAAGAATTCTCACGGTAATTGTAGACTTCCTGTTAATAAAGCCCGTACCCAGAAAATATCCGTCAAAATCAAGAACAGACACAAGCTCTCCGTCTGTAATCTCGCCCTCAAATTTGTCTATCTCATTGTCATAAACCCACATTCCACCTGCTTTAAGTGTCCTGCCGGCACCTTTTTTTAAAATAATTTTTGAATTTTCCATACATTACCTCTAAAATTTTTTATAATTATATTATAAACCACACCATCTTAACAAACAATAGTTTTAATAGATTTTTAAAGGTGGGATTTTCTGTGAACAATTTTATTAAATGTGGGCTTGCCGGCTGGTGCATGGAAGTGTTCTGGACCGGAATTATGTCAACCAAAAAGCACGACAAAAAGCTTATGTGCCGCACTTCCCTCTGGATGTTTCCAATTTATGGTGCTGCCAGCTTTCTTACACCAATCAGCAAAAAATTGAAAAAGTACAACACAGTACTTCGTGGTACAGTTTACACTTTTCTTATTTTTACCACAGAATTTATTACCGGCTCGATACTGAAAAAACACCAGATGTGCCCTTGGGATTACTCCGGCGAAAAGCATAATTACAGGGGCATAATCCGCATAGACTATGCCCCTGTGTGGTTCGCTGTTGGTCTTTTCTTTGAAAAATATAATAACATAAAATAGCTAAACGTCAAAATTTCTGCCAAGACCCAGACCTGACATACCGAAATTCTTGTATTTCAGAATTTTTTCACGCAGGTCTATATTAGATGTGGCTTCCTGCTTATCATCTGCACCCAGCTCGTCAAAAATCATTTCAATATGCTTACTGAGTGTAACTATATTATCTGCCATATTCTTCATAATATCTGTTATATTCTTGGGATTATTTACTATAAAATCCTCAAATTCATCCTCGGGAATTCTCATCAACAGTACTTCCGTGTTGGCCACAACTGTATAAGGGCTTGGCTCACCTGTCAAAAAGCCTGTCTCTCCAAAGTACCTGTGCTGCGGAAGAATACCTATAAGATATTCATTGTCCATACCGTAATTGCGGTACAGCACGGCATTACCTGACACTATCTTATATAATTCATGATTAATCTCGCCCTGTGCCAGTATTACTGTATCTTCTCCGACAATCTCCATTTTAGGCTTCATATCAGACCTCCCGGATAATTTTACTTTTCACACAGCCTGTCCTCTATTGCTTCAACTACCTTATTCCTGTCAATGTCAAGGGAACATGCCAGTTCACCGTACAGATAATCCTGTGCAATCTTAAGATAACGCTCGTCCACCGAATGAACCTTCTTACCATTGGCAATACAGTTCTTTTTACGGGTATATAACATCTTTATAATACTTACAAGCCGCTTTCCGTCACAGCTCATAATAGTCTCTTTGTATAGATTTTCCCTTCTCTTCTCATCATCGACAATAAGTTCCTCAACCACAGGCATCATTTCAATCAATGCATTGGCTTCGTCCTTAGTCATTATGCGGCGCATAACAATCTTATCATTATCAACCGGTGTAAATACACGGCTTGATGATGAATAAACCGGTGCTAATGTATAATATAACCTGTCACCGGAAACCCCTGCCATATCCATTGGCCCTATTTTTTCAACTATGCATACTCCGTTTTTTCCGCAAATAATATAATCTCCGACTAAAAACATTTATTACCACCTGTTTTCCATATATCTCTAGTATAATTATAACAAATTTTCCGGTTTTTTGTAAGTCGCATTTTATACAATTTGCAACCTTTTAATTTTGTGCATTTTTGCCAAGAATTTCCTTAAATGGCGTATTTTTAGGTATTACGTTACTGCCTGCAAACTTTTCAAGGCTTTCCCTTGTCTTATCCTTTGTAAGCTTCTCTAATTCCCTTGCGGATAAAAGCTTACAGCCCTGCCCGCGGATTATTATCTGCTCAAGGCCATCAGATGTTGCAACTGTCACATCATATTTTCTGCCATTCTCATGGGCAAACTTCTCAATGTACTGGTCGGCAGTCTCTGCCTCCTTGGTATATACAACATGAATATTGTGGTAATCAAAAATCTCCGTATCGTGCCCCACAACTCTGTATGCATCAAACACCACAATTACCCGGATTTTCTCAATACCCTGATAATTGCACATTATATCAAGCAGCCTGGTTCTTGCGCCGTCAATATTAATTTTTGACAATTCATTTAATTCTTCCCATGCAAATATACAATTATAGCCATCTACAAGGAGGTATCTCTCATTGTCGGAATATTTCTTACCTGATGAAGAACCCGTATTGTGGGATGCTGCCACAACTGTTCTTTTTCCGGAATATTTGAACTTTCTTGGCGAAGCTGCCTTATCCCTCCGGTTAGCATAAAATGTGCTGGCAAATATTGCTTCAATCTCCTCCTGAGATATTGTATCACTTACAACAGATTTTGGTTTTGATGCCTGTAAATGGATATTGCTGTTATCGTTGTTTTTACTTCCATATACATACTCCATATGCATATAATCCTTAACTTCATCCCACTCAACTACAAACCCTGAGCCGTGGGCGCAGAACACCGAACTTACAGGATTCCTTGTATCTGCAACAGGGTCATATGACATTTTTTCAATAATCTCCTGCTCATTGTGGCACTTTCCGTAGCCATTAAAGGTATATGACAAGCTGCCTCTGCCGCCTGTGTACGCTGCCACCTCCTTAGCATAGTCATACACGCAGGCTACCGGTGCAATTCCCTCAAGCACAGCCCTGTCTCCCGTAATCGTAGCCGGTTTAAAATGTCCGAAACGCTGTTGTATATCGTTCATTGCCCGGCCCAGACACTCTGACGGCAATTCAAGCACCAGCCGGTAATACGGCTCCAAAAGCAAAGGTCCGGCATACATAAGGCCATTTCTCACCGCCCTGTATGTTGCCTGTCTGAAATCACCGCCCTCTGTATGCTTCTGGTGTGCACGCCCCGTCACAAGGGTCATTTTTATGTCTGTCACAGGAGAGCCTGTAAGCACACCTCTGTGGATTTTTTCCTCCAGATGGGTGAGTATAAGCCTCTGCCAGTTTTTATCAAGAACATCCTCACTGCAGTCCGTATCAATTACAATACCCGCACCTCTCTCCAAAGGCTCCAAAAGTATATGTACCTCAGCATAGTGCCTTAAAGGTTCATAATGACCCACTCCCTCGGCAGTCTGTGTTATGGTTTCTTTGTAAAGTATATGACCTGCGCCAAAACCAACCTCTATTCCAAATCGCTCTTTTACTATGGTTTTCAGGACTTCTGTCTGCACTTCACCCATAAGGTTTACTGAAATTGAACGGTTCACATTGTTCCATGATATATTAAGCTCCGGATTTTCTTCTTTTATCTGCCCAAGCTTATTAAAAGTCTCAAGTGCATCGCAATCCTTTGGAAGCACCAGTTCATAAGAAAGTACCGGTTCAAGAACAGGCTCAAATTCTGTTTCCTTTGCCCCAAGGTTCTGCCCGGCATATGTGTTATCAAGTCCGGTGACGGCGCAAACCATACCGGCAGGGGCTTCATTAACTGTAATATACTTAGTTCCCGAGTACAGCCTTATCTGGTTAACCTTCTCTGATATGTCCTCTCCTGTTATAAGGGTATCTCTGGTATGTAAGCAGCCACCTGTAATCTTTAAGTAAGTAAGCCTTGTCCCGCTCACATCTCTGGCTATCTTATATACCCTTGCACTAAATTCATCTTTCCAATTAAGTGTGGCAGTGTATTTTTCGATACCCTCCATAAGCCTGTCGACACCTGTGGTCTTTAAAGCCGAGCCAAAATAGCATGGAAACACAAGTCGGTCCGCAACCATGGTCTGTATCATTTCCACGTCCAAATATCCCTGCTCCATGTAGGCTTCAAGTGCCTCTTCATGACACAGGGCGGCATTTTCGTGAAAGTCTCCTTGAAAATCAATTATGTCAGAGCTTAACTCCCTGTGCAGTTCAGCTAAAACAGCATCTTTGTCAGCCTCCGGCCGGTCCATTTTATTGACAAAAATAAATGTGGGAATTTCATATCTTTTTAAAAGATTCCAAAGTGTCCTTGTATGGCTCTGTACTCCTTGTGTCCCGCTTACAACAAGAATTGCATAATCCATAACCTGAATCGTTCTTTCCATTTCTGCTGAAAAGTCCACATGACCCGGAGTGTCAAGAAGTGTTACATCCAGTTCCCCCATTGTCAGTCTTGCCTGCTTTGAAAAAATTGTAATTCCTCTCTGCTTTTCTATTTCCTCCGTGTCGAGAAATGCATCCCCATTGTCGACCCTGCCCAATTTCCGTATGTTACCGCTAAG
>JBJENU010000378.1:0-4510 GCA_051880355.1 Lachnospiraceae bacterium
GGCATCTCTTACCACGCCGATGTTATTGGTGCACAGGCTTGAATTCATTAATGCCTTGAACTCAGCGGTAAGATTGCCGGCAGCATCTGCTGTTCCTGAGAACTGACCCGGAGCCACAAGCACCTCTCTTACCGAATTGGCAAATCTCGGACTTCTTACTCTGTTTAAGACTACATTGGCCACAGCCAGTCTTCCTTCATATGACTGATTGCCGGCTTCCCTTCCGACAATGGTAGCCAGCATAAGAACTTCTTCCTCCGAAACTGTCATAGGAGCATTGTAGGTATATGTGTTACCTGCGGTTGTATGCTCTACTGCAATTCTGATACGTTCTGAATCCCAGCCTCTTGCCACTGCAATATTATAGGTTCTCTGCTTGGCAGCATCTGTAACTGCCTGTTTTGCACGTTCTGCTGCAAGTGCTGCCTGACGTGCCGCCTCTGCTGCTGCCTGTTGTGCCGCAACCTTCTGTGCTTCAATTGCCGCAATCTGCTCATTTGATTTTGCAAGCTGTAAGTTGTAATTAACAAGAACCTGATCCTTCATAACACAGCCTCTTGTGCCATCGTTCAAAGTAACCGTGTAATAACCTGCGATTGCATTTACCAATTCAACTTTGGTATCGTTTGCAAGAGTTGCAATTACTTCCGAACCGGCATCACTTGATGCATACATAACAGCATCATCACAATTAATATTTGCAATAATCTTTGCTGTGGCAATTGCCTCCGCTTCTTCATCAAAGCAGAGTGCTTCGCATTTAATGTAGCCTGTAACACTACCCGATGTCATATAAGCCCACTGACCGTTGCGCTCAATTATCTGTGCAATTCCGTTCTTGTAAAGCTTACCGATTGTTGAAGATTCTTCACTAGCCTCCTCATATACAGTCAAATCTTCAATGGCAATTGCTTTGCCGTCATAAACGCTCTTAGGTGTATTCAATTCTAATTCTGAATTACCAACAATAGTAACCTGATGTTGTACATATGTGGCAGCTGCAGATGTGACATCCTCTGTTTCCTGCTCCACAGTACCTTTTGCTTCTGTAGGATTGACGCTTAATATTCCTGTGAGGAATACCTGTACAACCAATGCCCATGTGGCAAAAGTATACACAGCCGTCTTTCTACCTAATCTCTTCATAATAATCTCCTTTTGGCGCTGTATATCTACAGCGTTTCTACAATTTTCTACAAATTGTTACAAAATTGTTACAAGTTATTACGGAAGTATTCTATCAGAGTTACTTTTCTTTGTCAACCCCTATTTTTTAGTGTCCCTTCTGCCGCTTTGCCTCATACATCAAAATCGCCGCTGCAATAGATGCATTCAGGGATTCCACCTGTCCGGACATGGGAATTCTGATAAGTTCATCACACCTTTGCGATGTACGGACTGTTATTCCGTTACTTTCATTCCCTATGACAAATGCACAGCCGGTGCTGTAATCACAGTCGGTATAATTTTTATTTCCATCCAGATGAGCGGCATAAAATTTCACGCCATGTTCTTTTATATAATCTATCGCTTCCACGAATTCCTGCTCAATTACAACCGGCATCCTGAAAATTGAGCCCATTGTTGATCGTATTGTCTTAGGATTATACAAATCAACACAGCCTTCGCTAAGCAGAATTCCTGTAACGCCTGCCCCTTCAGCGGTTCTTACAATAGTCCCCATATTGCCGGGATCCTGTACATTTTCAGCTGCCACAATAAAAGTATTCCCATTTTTGTCAAATAAATCTTCTATATTATACTGTTTCATTGCAACAACAGCCATAACTCCCTGAGGTGTCTTAGTATCAGACATCTGGGCAAAAACATTGTCACTTACGGTTTCGTAAGGACTCTGACTTTTCAAAACCAAAGCTATATTTTCATTGCTTTTTTCGAAGCTTTCAGAAGCATATACTTTAATAATTCTGTCTTTTGGTGCTTCCATAACCATCTTAATTCCCTCAACTACAAATTCCTGCTTCTCACGACGAAGCTTTGATTTGTTCTGCAGGGAAACAACGTATTTTACCTGGGCATTACTCGTAGCAGTAATCATTGGTCCTCCTTATAATATAAAGATGCTGTAAATAAACCATGAGAAAAATTATAGTTTATTTACAGCCTCTTCTGATATCATTATCAATATTATTTAGACAGCTCTGCAGCAACCAGGAACTGATAATCATCAATGTCCTTCTTCATTGCCAGTGCTTCTACAATATCATAGTCAACGAATTCACCATTCTTGTGGGCAACGATACGGTTCGACTTGCCCTGACAGAGCAAATCCACAGCGTATGCACCCATAACTGAAGCATACATTCTGTCCTTACAGGTAGGACTTCCGCCACGCTGCATATAACCAAGGATTGTGGCCCTTGTCTCAATACCTGTAGCAGCTTCAATACGTCTTGCCATACCGGTTGAATGTCCGATACCTTCGGCATTGATAATAAGATGATGCTTCTTTCCAAGCTTCCTTCCTTCTATTATATGATCTATAAGCTTCTGCTCATCGCCATCATATCTCTCAGGAAGAAGAATGTCCTCAGCACCATTGGCGATACCGCACCACAGGGCAATATAACCGGCATGTCTTCCCATAACTTCTACAATACTGCAACGCTCATGGGAGGTTGAGGTATCCCTGATTTTGTCAATGGCCTCCATGGCTGTATTGACAGCTGTATCAAAACCGATTGTATAATCCGTGCAGGCAATATCCAAATCAATTGTTCCCGGAACACCGATTGTATTGATGCCATGCTTTGATAAGTCAAGAGCACCTCTGAAGGAACCGTCACCGCCGATTACAACCACGCCATCTATGCCGTTATCCTTACAGCACTGCGCTGCCTTCTCCTGACCTTCAGGAGTAATAAATTCAAGTGATCTGGCAGTATAAAGAATTGTACCGCCTTTGTGAATAATATCAGAAACGCTTCTTCTGTCCATGTCGATAATTTCACCTGTGAGAAGACCATTATAGCCCTTCTGAATACCTTTTACATTAAGCCCTTTTGCAAGTGCCGCCCTGACAACGGCACGGACTGCTGCGTTCATACCCGGAGCATCACCACCACTGGTAAGTACACCTATTGTCTTTATCTCTTTTGCCATATCACATACCTCCATATGATAAATCTGAATTACATTTTAATCCTTTTTTTTTATCTTTTCAAGATTTTTATGTAATTATTACATTATCTTTTCCATATTCGGACTGCAAAACCTGTATCAATGCAGAATTGGCAAGGACTGACATATTATTAGGCAGCTCCATTTTGCTGTTCTCTTCTCTGCAATAAATTATGACTGCATCCTTGCCGTCAAAATCTGCAAGAACATCAAACAACTTCTGCTTACAACTGTTATATTGTGCTATGCTGTCAAATCTTATCCAGCATTTTTTTGGAACTTCATCAAAGGTTTTTACACTCTCACAGACAAGCTTTGGCTGTTCATCCACGTTGGCACTGACCCTTCCCGTAACTAAAAGTTTGCTGTCGTTTTCCAGCAGATGCTTATATTTTGCATAATCTCTTGGAAAGAAAATAACCTCAACCGTTCCAACCAGATCTTCCAACGTAACAAAAGCCATCATCTGACCTGACTTTGTGGATTTCACCGTTTTATCAACAACAAGTCCGCCAATAACAACTCTCTCGCCGTCAGTGACAAATTCTTCCTGATTGTCGCCGGTTTCCTCATCAGGAATTTCAAACTTGGACGTGTCACATGTAATGTGGCGCTGAAGAAACTTCACATACTCATCCAGCGGATGTCCGCTTACATATATTCCAAGCACTTCCTTTTCAAAGTTAAGAATTTCCTCCTTGGAAAATTCTCCCACATCGGGCATACGTGTCTTGAATTCTGCCTTATCTTCCTCGTTGTCAAGCATATCAAAAAGTGACATCTGGCCTGACATAGTATCCTTTTTGGTTCTTGCCGCATTATCCATAATTGAGGCATATATAAGCATCATCTGTCTTCTGTTGGCATTGAAGCTGTCAAAAGCACCTGCTTTAATAAGACTCTCCACCGTCCTTTTATTGATTTCACCATTCATTCTTGTGATGAAGTCCTCAAGTCCGGTAAATTGGCCATTCTTTTCTCTCTCTGCCACCACTGCTTCAATTGTAGGACGACCAAGACTTTTTATTGCCGACAGGCCATACCTGATTCCTTTGCCGTCAACACTGAAAGCATAATCTCCCTGATTTACATCAGGCGGCAAAATCTCAATGCCCATCTGACGGCAGTTAAGAATATATTCTGAAACCTTTGAAGTATTGTCAATAACCGAAGTCATAAGGGCCGCCATAAATTCACACGGGTAGTAAGCCTTAAGAAATGCCGTCTGGTAAGCAACCACAGCATAACATGCCGCATGGGACTTATTAAAGGCATACTTTGCAAAGTCAATCATTTCATCGTAAATTTTGCCTGCAACTTTCTCAGAAATACCATTATTAATGCAGCCCTTTACATTTTCAGCCTCGTT
>JBJENU010000379.1:0-4497 GCA_051880355.1 Lachnospiraceae bacterium
CTTTTGAAATATTCACAAATTTATCACTTATTCCTGTTGACTGACTGCCTGACTGTGAAGAAAATACAAAAATAATTATGCATATTATAATTGTAATAATTGGCCATAAATATTTCTTTCTCATAATTTTACCTCGACAAAATCATCTATTTCCATGAGAAAGCTGTTATCCTTTTCCAATTCAATTCTGCAGTCAACCGCAATGACCTCCACTCCTGCCCTTGCAGCTCTTTTTACGTTTTTTGCAAATTCAGGGTCGGTTATTCTGTTGGGCGTAAAATATTTGATTCCCTTCATCTGGATTACCAGTAAAAGTACCGCCCTGTAGCCGTTCTTTTGGGCATCGATAAGCTCATTAATATGCTTGCAGCCCCGCTGTGTCGGTGCATCGGGAAAGCTGGCAACGCCGTCATTTTCCAAAGTTACACCCTTCACTTCAATAAAGGCCTCTTTTTCCACATTATTTTCCAGAAATTTTGCATACAAATCAAAGCGTGAGTTCTTATATGTAACTTCACGCCTTGCATAAGTAATATTTTTAATTAATTTTTCCTTAAGAAGCCACTCGTAAGCTGCCTCATTGGGAGCCTGGGAATCCATATTAATCAATGTGTGATTTTTAATGACGCCAACGACTGAAAATCTTGTGGCACGCTCCGGATTTTTTGCCGGTTCCAAAAATACAGTGGCATCCTTCACTAATAATTCCCTGCATCGGCCTGTATTTTTCACATGGCATTTTTCTATAACACCATCTACTTCAACCATCGCAATAAAACGGTTAGGCCGCTCAATAAATTTTCCTAAAACTACTTTTTCGTATCTCATATATGTTAAAATTTAACGTTTCTGTATTTTTCCCTGTCGATAGACCTGGATGTGCTCTTCCTTCCTTCATCCAGCAAATCCTTGGAATATCTGTCTCTGTCAATATTAACAGACCTCTTATCAAGAAGAGCCTCAGCCTTATCAACCTCATTGCTGCCTCTTTTGCCTGCCATACCTGCTCTTGTCCCGCCGCTAATCATCTTAACCGCCTTCTGCTGTGCAATTCTCTCGCGCTGCTTCTGGTTAATGTACTGGGCAACAAGAGGCGTTTTCAGATTAATAATGCAGCCATATAAAAAACGGTTGGGAGCAACCTCAATTTTGCGTACAATAATACCATTAATACCAATGGTCTTGTCCTGGTCCTTAAAAACAAGATGCACTGAGCCGCGGCTGTCCGTATCATCCAGATTCTCACTGCAGATAAAAGCAAAGCCTCCTTCACTGATATCCTTGACAAGAACGTCTACCGCCTTATGGTTGGAGCCCAGCTGGACAACACCTTCCACGCCTACATAAAGGCGGTATGAGCCGCGCCGGTTCATCTCCCTGCCATCCATACTCTGCATAATCTTATACACAGTATTTTTCTTATACGAAACAACTGTTATGGCAACCTGCTTCCATACAATGGGAGCTTTCTCCTCCCTCTTATACACAAGGTTAGTGGGAACCGATGCCGACGAAAAGCTGAGCACCTTGCCCTCTGCACGAATGGGGTTGGCAACAATAAAATCTGATTTTATCTCTAAAACCTTAGATTTAAATTCGTGAGTTTCCGAGCCAAAGGTTATTTCAAAAATAATCTCATCTTCCGGTTTAAGCTCCGTAATTTTCACATTGTTGCCTCCTTTCGTACATATATCATATAAATTGTAACATATTGATGTAATAATATCAATTATTTAATTAGGAATTCTTCTGTCTTCCTCATTAAGCTTGCTGAGAATATCTGCATAACCGCTGGCTGAAGCATGCTGCATTGTGGATACTGACTGATGATTTGCAATTGCTTTTGCGGTCTGTGCAATCGGCTGGACTGTTCCGGCTCCGGCTATGCAGCCACCGGGACATGCCATACCCTCCAGCAGATAACCGTTGTATTTTCCGGCTTTTGCCAGCATTAAAAGCTTGCGGCAGTTATCAAGACCATCTGCTTTTTCTATCTTAATTTCCCTGTCAGGATAGTTTTCCTTTATGTACTCAGCAACGGCATGGGCTACTCCGCCGCCAACTGCAAAGCCTCTTCCGTCAGCTGATGCGCCGTGCATTGGATCATCATCGGCAAGCTGTTCAAAATCTATCTCTTTAGCTTCAAACATACCCATAACTTCCTCAAATGTCAATACAAAATCAATATCAGATCTGATTGATTTTCTCATAGCTTCCAGCTTTTTAGCAGAACAAGGACCGATAAAAGCAACCTTACAGTCAGGATTCTGTTTCTTGATTAAACGTCCTGTAAGTACCATTGGTGTCAGTGCCATTGATATACATTTAGCCTGCTCAGGGAACTGTTTTTTAGCCATCATTGACCATGCCGGGCAGCATGAAGTAGCCATAAACGGAATCTCATCAGGAACCTCTTTTACAAAATCTTCAGCTTCCGATATGGTACACAAATCAGCTCCGATGGCAACTTCTACTACATCCTCGAAGCCCAGTGCCTTAAATGCAGACCTGATTTTCTGAGGTGTCATTTTAGGTCCAAACTGTCCGGTAACTGCCGGTGCAATTGCCGCATATACAGGGGTATCACTTTTAATTGCCTGAATCGTCTGGAAAATCTGGGCTTTGTCAGCAATTGCTCCAAATGGGCAATTTGCCAGACACTGGCCGCAGGAAACACATTTCTCCTGATTAATGTCAGCACAGCCGTCCTCATCTGAGCTGATTGCATTCATTCCGCAGGCCTTTACACAAGGTCTTTCCATTTTAAGTATTGCGCCGTATGGGCAGGCATCCCTGCATTTTCCGCACTTAATACACTTTGCCGGGTCAATGTGTGACTTGCCGTCCTGAATTGTAATGGCATCCTTCGGACATACTTCTTTACACGGATGTGCCAGACAGCCCTGACATGCATCAGTAACCTTCATTGTATTGTCCGGGCATTTATGGCACGCAAATTTAATTATATTAATCAATGGCGGCTCATAATATGTCTCAGGCTTTGTGCAGGCCTCAACACCCATTGTAATTGAATTGTACTCTTCATAAGAGCGAAGATTAAGTCCCATAGCCAGACGGACACGCTCTCTTACAATGGCACGCTCCAAAAACGCACTGTCACGATATGAAGCCACCGTTCCCGGTATTATTTTGTATGGAATCTGATGCATTACTTCCATATCAAAGCCATCTTCATACTCATAGGATAATTTGGCAACTTCGGCAAACACATTTTTTCTAATGTCGTTAACGTTTGTATAAATACCTCTCATTTAAATCCTCCTGTCATTTCTCTTTTTAAGTGCCAGATTAATAACCAGCGCATATGCACCGCCAATCAGTGCCGTAACGCCCTGAGTTATGGAAAATTGCAGTTGTAATGCCGACAGCATAGGCATCATTTTTTCAGGCAAAAAGTTAGGAAGCAAAATCAAAGAAATTGTAATTCCCATAACTGCAGCCTTTGCCACAGCTCCTACAATAACTGATACTGTTAAGTTTTTCTTTAATAAAAATACCACGACTACCAGAACAATGTTTCCTATCATTATACATGGAAACATAGCCGGCAATGCGGTCATAATCGGACTTCCGGTTATCAGAAATGCAGTAACCGGGGTGATAATGCTTAATATGATACTGCACACCAGACCACAATAAATTACTGCAATAATAAGTGCAGCATTGATTATTGGACCGGTAATATATACGCTTGCATTCTTGAAAAACTGACTGCCTATACATATGGCAAGAAGTAATGCTGTTACTGCAATTTGTTTTGTTGATATTTTCATACTTTCTCCTATTTACTTTAAAGTGATTACAAAAAGAAGCTGCAACCTGCAAAAAGTCGCAACTTCTCTCATTTTACTCTTCGTCCCAGTTGTGATATACATTCTGAACATCATCTTCTTCATCAAGAAGGTCAAGAATTCTGTTCATCTTCTTAATATCGTCCTCATCTGTAAGACTTGCCCAAGTCTGTGGAATCATTGTAACCTCAGCAGAAACATAAGGTATTTTATTATTCTCCAAAGCTTCACGCACAGCAGACAAATCGTCCGGTGCAGTAAGAATTTCAAAGCTGTCTTCCTCTTCTGAAAAATCATCAGCACCTGCGTCCAATGCAATCATCATAAGATCATCAGGCTCCATACTGCATTCTTCTTTGTCAATGATAATCTGACCCTTAGTATCAAACATAAATGATACACAACCAGGAGTGCCGACATTGCCGCCACCCTTGGTAAATGCACTTCTGATATTAGCTGCAGCCCTGTTACGGTTATCTGTAAGAGCCTCTACGATAATAGCAGTTCCATTAGGGCCATAGCCTTCGTATGTAACTGATTCATAGTTGTTGGCACTGCCGTCACCTGCAGCCTTTTTAATAGCCCTGTCGATTGTATCATTAGGCATATTGTTAGCCTTAGCCTTTGCAATAACATCACGAAGCTTGCTGTTATTGTTAGGGTCCGGGCCGCCCTCTTTTACTGC
>JBJENU010000380.1:0-4442 GCA_051880355.1 Lachnospiraceae bacterium
GCCCGGGCCCAGCTTGATGAAATGAAGGAATCCCTGGATAATGAGTATTTAACCAGAAGTAACCAGCTTGAGAGCCAGTACAGGGAAAAAATGTCCCGCATGGAGCCGGAGCTTGTTGAGACAATAACTGCACTTTTTGAGAAGGTAGTTCATGTAATATCTGAGGATAACTCACAGCTTGTGATTGATTTGATTAATAATGCCATGCACAATATGGATACAGGAAACTCATTTCTTATCCGGGTATCGCCTGATGATTATCCTTTTGTGGTAAACCATCAGGGTAAAATTTATTGTGCCATGTCCAAGGATATACAGATAGAGATTTTTGAAGATGCGTCTCTTCAGAAAAATCAGTGCAGGATAGAAAGTGAATTTGGTGTTTATGACTGCAGCCTTGATATACAGATGGGCAATCTCATCAGGGATATTAAGCTTATGAGCTCTTTGAGTTAGTTAAGAAATACCGGAAATGGAGATGGAATTTTGTCGGTGATTGATACAGCTAAATATTTACGACTGGCCGAGAAATCCTACTACAAAAAAATGGGTAAGGTCTCAAAAATAGTCGGACTCACAATTGAATCCATGGGACCTGATGCAAGACTTAATGATTTGTGTAAAATTACCCCTACGAATGGAAGTAAGCCTATTTATGCTGAAGTTGTAGGCTTCCATGAGTCAAGGGTTATTTTGATGCCTTTTGACAGTGTGGACGGCATTGGGCCGGGCTGTATTGTTGAAAATATGGAAAAACCGCTGACAGTCAAGGTTGGTGACCAGCTTTTGGGACACACCCTTGACGGACTTGGCAATCCTACGACGGGAGAAGAGCTTGAGCTTACCCAAGAGTACAGTGTTGAGGCTCCGCCGCCGGACCCTATGGACAGGGTTATTATAAGCCAGGTACTTCCCCTGGGCGTAAAGGCTGTGGACGGGCTTATCACAGTTGGTAAAGGTCAGCGTATCGGTATATTTGCCGGAAGCGGTGTGGGAAAAAGTACACTTATGGGTATGTTTGCCAGAAATACCAAGGCTGACATTAACGTAATTGCGCTTATCGGAGAGCGGGGACGTGAAGTGCGGGAATTTGTGGAAAGGGATTTAGGTCCTGAAGGTATGAAACGAAGCGTGCTTGTGGTGGCAACCTCGGACAAGCCTGCCCTTATCCGCAACAAGGCAGCTAAAACTGCAACTGCAATTGCAGAGTATTTCAGAGACCAGGGCAAGGATGTACTTCTTATGATGGACTCACTTACACGATTTTCAATGGCACAGAGGGAAATCGGACTTGCCTCAGGTGAACCGCCTGTTACAAGAGGATATCCTCCAAGCGTTTATTCAGAGATGCCTAAACTGCTGGAGAGAGCGGGAATGTCTGACAAAGGCTCCATAACAGGACTTTATACGGTCCTCGTAGACGGAGATGATATGAATGAACCGATTACGGATACCGCACGTTCCATTCTTGACGGACATATAATGCTTAACCGTAAGCTGGGACAGAAAAACCATTATCCTGCCATTGATATTATGCAGAGCATTTCCCGTTGTATGAGCCAGATTGCAACAAAGGAGCATAAAGCTCTGGCAGGTAAGCTGCGCAACGTGCTGGCTACATATAGTGAGGCAGAGGATTTAATTAATATCGGTGCCTATAAGAGCGGAACCAACAAGAACATAGACTATGCAATTACCAAAATAGATGCAGTTAACCAGTATCTTATGCAGGCTACCGATGAAAAGTTTAACTTTGAGGAGGAAATAGAGCTTCTTAAAGAACTGTTTGAAGAGTAACCAAAGGACCGGGAAAGGCGGCTTATTATGGCAAAGTTTTTGTACAGGATGCAGAATATTCTCGATATAAAAATGCGGCTTGAGACCCAGGCCAAAACCGCATATGCAGAGGCAAACAACAAAGTCGCTGAGGAAGAAGAAAAACTAAGTCAGTTATACAGGCGCAAAAAGGATTACGAGCAGGCCTACAGGGAGTGTGCCGAGGGTAATCTGGATTTTGCCGGGATGGCACGTTTTTCAAAGGCTGTGGAGACTATGCAGCAGTACATTAAACGGCAGATTGTGTCGGTAAACGTGGCAAGAAAAAATCTTGATTTGGCCAGAATTCGTCTAAATGATGCGATTCAGGACAGGAAAACCCACGAGAAGCTGAAGGAAAATGCTTTTGAAGTATTTAAACAGGAATTAAATGACCAGGAGAAGAAAGAAATTGACGAGCTGGTCAGCTACAAATACAACAGTAAAGAAGGTGATTAATAATGGCAAAGGATGATATTTTAGACGAAGAAAATATTGATGATGAAGAGGGCGGCAAAATAACAGGCGTCATTATTGCCATTATTATTGTTGCAATATGGCTTGCCATTTTTATTTTGTTGATAAAGCTTGATGTGGGAGGCTTTGGAAGTTCAGTGCTTCGCCCGCTGCTAAAGGATATTCCGGTGGTAAATCTTATTTTGCCGGATGTGACAGATGACCAGGCAGCAGCTGACAGTGGCTACAAATACCGCAATCTTGCAGAGGCGATTGAGCGCATTAAGGAGCTTGAGGAAGAAAATGCTCTGCTCAAGGAGAACATAACCAACAACGAAAAGACCATAAGTGATTTGTATGCGGAGGTTTCAAGACTCAAGGAATTTGAAGCATATCAGAAAAATTATCAGGAATTAAAAAGAAAATTTGATACAGAGGTTGTTTTTAACGACAAAGCACCCGATATAAAAGAGTATAAGGCATGGTATGAAAAACTGGACAAAGAAAATGCCGCAGAAATATACCGCACAGTCCTTGAACAAATTCAGTATTCGGAGCAGGTTAAGTCGTGGGCGGAGGCTTATTCAAAGATGGATGCAGCCAAGGCAGCAGCAATTCTGGAAGAAATGACACCGGACCTTGATAAGGTAAAGGCCATTCTTATGAATATGGAAAGTAAGTACAGAGCACCAATTCTGGCAGCCATGGACCCTGTATTTGCAGCTAAAGTTACAGTACTTACAGCTCCGTAATGCAAACGCATGAAAGGAGGAAATTATGGTAAGTGCACAGATTACAGGTATGAATGCCAATACGTATTTTTCCGGAAATACAGCTAATTCAAAAAGCAAAACCGGAAGTACGGCAATGGATTTTGGCACAATGATGAGCCAGAATGTAAATAGCAATGCACATACCGGGCTTGTTGGAAAACAGGATTTTTCTAAGATTAAAACTAATGTTAAATCTTCAGAGAATGAAGCAAAGCCACAGCAGACACAGACCGGAGATGAGACATCATCCGGAGTTGAAAAACAGGCATCAGATAAGACTGAAGTCAAAAATACGGTCACAGAAGCTGAAGAAAAAATTGCTGACAAGGTTAAGGAAAAGCTGGATTTAAGTGATGAGGAGCTTGAGTCACTCCTTGCTTTACTTGGAATGACAGTTGCAGACCTGGCAGATACGGATAATCTTACAAGATTCGTGGCAGCAGCAATGGAGAATGGTCAGGAAAACACCTTTTCTTTGATTACCAATGAAGAGTTTTTGGACAATGTCAATACTCTTGCAGATTTCATTGACAGTCAGGTAAACAGTGTTGATACAAAAACTGAGGCCCAGCCGCAGCAGACAAAGCAGCTTTTTAAGGCAGAAAATTTAGAAACTGTTGCCCGCGATAGTGAGAAGATTGCAGGACAGGGTGATGAGGCTGTCAATAAGCCTGAACTGGCAGATAAGATTGAGATAGTTAATCTTAAAACTGATAAGCCGGGCAATACGTCAACAGACTTTAGTGAGAGCAACAACAGGAGTTTATCTGAGAATTCACAGGGACGCAAAACAGATGTAGTCACAATAGCTACTGAAATTACACAGAGCGTTGGAGAGGTATTTGCTGAAGTAATCGGTGATGAGACGGTAACTGTTGATGGCGCAGACGTGGTAAGACAGATTATTGATGCTGTGAAGGTGACTTCCGGAAATGATTTTTCGTCATTGGAAATTGCTCTTAATCCTGAACATCTTGGCAAAGTCAACCTTACGGTTGTGGCTAAGAACGGGTCGGTTACAGCACAGCTTGTTGCAGAAAATGAGACTGTTAAGAGGGCAATTGAATCCCAGCTTACGGTTCTTAAAAACAATCTGGAGCAGCAGGGAATTAAAGTTGATGCCGTTGAGGTTACTGTTGCAAGTCACAGCTTTGAAAATAATGCAGGGCTTGCCAGGGGTAATCAGGAAAATCAGCAGAATGGCCAGTCAAGACGAAAGAATCTTAATCTTGACAGCTTAGATGAGTTGAATGATGAAGAACTTTCACCTCAGGAGCTAAGGATAAGACGACTTCTTGACGATAATAGTAGTGTAGAATTTAAAGCATAATTTTGAAAGGAGTTTTGTTATGGTTTTGGCAGGAGTAAAACCGGATGGTACACTGGATGTTGAATCTT
>JBJENU010000381.1:0-4434 GCA_051880355.1 Lachnospiraceae bacterium
GTGAAAAAGCCATTATTGAGAACGGCAGATTCGTTCTTGAAGGCACGGAAGAACTGAATAAACCATTTAACTCTTGAATTAAGGATAAAAATTTGATAAAATAAATTGTAATTTATATAAAGGAGATTTTTGTTATGGCAAAGGTTGGTATTGTAATGGGCAGCGATTCAGATATGCCTGTTATGGCTAAAGCGGCGGACATTCTGGAGGAATTGGGCATTTCTTACGAGATGACAATTATTTCAGCCCACAGGGAGCCTGACGTATTTTTTGAATATGCAAAGACAGCAGAGGAGAAGGGATTTAAGGTAATTATTGCAGGCGCCGGAATGGCAGCCCATCTGCCTGGTATGTGTGCAGCAATTTTCCCTATGCCTGTAATTGGTATCCCAATGCACACAACAAGTCTTGGCGGAAGAGATTCACTTTATTCAATCGTTCAGATGCCTTCAGGAATTCCTGTTGCCACAGTTGCAATCAACGGTGGTGCCAATGCAGGTCTTCTTGCAGCTAAGATTCTTGCAACCTCTGATGCAGAGCTGCTTGACAAGCTTAAGGCTTACTCAGCTTCACTCAAGGAAAGTGTTCAGAAGAAGGATGCACGTCTTCAGGAAGTTGGATATAAGAAATACATGGAGAAATAAAATAAAAGGAGATATACAAAATGGATTACAAGAATGCAGGTGTTGATATCGAAGCCGGCTACAAGTCAGTTGAACTTATGAAGGAACACGTTAAGAAAACCATGCGTGAAGAGGTTCTTGGCGGACTTGGCGGATTTTCGGGAGCATTTTCTCTTGCAAAGATTAAGGACATGGAGGAGCCTGTACTTTTGTCCGGTACAGACGGATGCGGTACTAAGGTTAAGCTTGCTTTTATTATGGACAAGCATGATACAATCGGTATCGATGCAGTAGCTATGTGTGTTAACGACGTAGCCTGTGCAGGTGGTGAGCCATTGTTTTTCCTTGACTATATTGCATGTGGCAAGAACTATCCTGAAAAGATTGCTACTATCGTCAAGGGCGTTGCTGAAGGCTGCCTTCAGTCTGAATGTGCTTTAATCGGCGGCGAGACAGCGGAGCACCCTGGCCTTATGGAAGAGGAAGAGTACGACCTTGCCGGTTTTAGCGTAGGTGTTGTTGATAAGAAGGATATTATTACAGGCGAGACCATTGCAGCAGGTGACACTCTCATTGGTATTGCATCTTCAGGTGTTCACAGCAATGGTTTCTCTCTTGTACGTAAGGTATTTGAGAAGGAACTGACCAAGGAAGGTCTTAATACATATTATGATGAATTAGGTAAAACTCTTGGTGAGGCACTTCTTGCACCGACAAGAATTTATGTTAAGGCATTGAAGTCGGTTAAGAATGCAGGGGTAAGAATCAAGGGCTGCAGCCATATTACAGGCGGTGGCTTCTACGAGAATATTCCTAGAATGCTTCCTGAAGGAAAGAGAGCGGAAGTTAAGAAGGATTCCTACGAAGTACCGGCAATTTTTAAGCTTATGGCTAAGAAGGGCAATATCGAAGAACAGATGATGTACAACACATTTAATATGGGTCTTGGAATGGTTCTTGCAATTGACCCTGAAGATGTTGATGCAACAATTAAGGCAATTGAAGCTGCCGGCGATAAGGCTTATGTTGTAGGTAAGATTGTTGATGGAGAGAAGGGGGTTACCTTATGCTAAAAATAGCTGTGCTTGTATCCGGCGGCGGAACTAATCTTCAGGCCATTATGGATGCAATTGACAATGGAAAAATTACTAACACACAGATTAAGGTTGTAATCAGCAATAATCCGGGTGCTTACGCCCTTGAGAGAGCTAAAAACAAGGGAATTGAGGCGGTATGCGTGTCACCTAAGGATTATGAGTCAAGGGAAGTGTTCAACGACGCTTTGCTTGCAACAATTGATTCTTACGGTGTTGACCTTATTGTGCTTGCCGGTTTCCTGGTTAAGATTCCGGAAAAATTAGTTGAAAGGTACAACAAAAAAATTATTAATATCCACCCATCGCTTATTCCTTCCTTCTGCGGTGTTGGCTTCTATGGCCTTAAGGTTCACGAGGCTGCACTTGCCAAGGGAGTTAAGGTTACAGGTGCGACGGTGCATTTTGTAGATGCCGGTATGGATACAGGCGAAATTATTCTTCAGAAGGCTGTATATGTTGAAAAAGGTGACACGCCTGAGATTTTACAGCGCAGAGTAATGGAGCAGGCTGAATGGGTAATTTTGCCACAGGCGATTAATATGATTGCCAATGGACAGATTTAAATTTTTAATAAGAAGAGGAAAAATACATGAAGGTTCTTATTGTAGGCGGCGGTGGCCGTGAGCATGCTATAGCTTGGAAGGTTTCCAAGAGCAGCAGGGTTGATAAGATATATTGTGCCCCTGGTAATGCAGGTATTGCAGGAATTGCCGAATGTGTGGACATTAAGGCAATGGAATTTGATAAGCTGGCAGCATTTGCCAAGGAGAAGGAAATTGACCTTACTGTTGTAGGTATGGATGACCCTTTGGTTGGCGGCATTGTTGATGTTTTCGAGGCAAATGGCCTCAGGGTTTTCGGACCACGGAAAAATGCGGCAATTCTTGAAGGCTCTAAGGCGTTCTCCAAGGATTTGATGAAAAAGTACAACATCCCAACTGCTGCGTATGAGACATTTAATTCACCACAGGATGCACTTGCTTATCTTGAGACAAGCAAGTATCCTATCGTTCTTAAGGCTGACGGTCTTGCACTTGGCAAGGGTGTTCTTATCTGCAATACTAAGGAAGAAGCCATTGAGGGCGTAAAAACCCTTATGCTGGACAAGCAGTTTGGTGATGCGGGCAACACAATTGTTGTTGAAGAATTTATGACAGGCCGTGAGGTTTCAGTTCTTTCGTTTGTTGACGGTAAGACAATTAAGATTATGACCTCCGCACAGGACCACAAGAGGGCCAAGGATGGAGACCAGGGTCTTAACACCGGCGGTATGGGTACATTTTCACCAAGTCCTTTCTATACCAAGGAAGTTGATGAATTCTGTAAAAAATACATCTACCAGGCATCTGTTGACGCCATGGCAAGTGAGAAAAGAACCTTCAAGGGTATTATTTTCTTTGGCCTTATGCTTACAGCTGACGGTCCAAAGGTTCTTGAATACAATGCAAGATTTGGAGACCCTGAGACACAGGTTGTTTTGCCGAGAATGAAAAATGATATTGTTGATGTATTTGAAGCATGTATTGACGGAACTCTTGACAAGATTGACCTTGAGTTTGAGGACAATGCAGCAGTATGTGTTGTACTTGCATCTGACGGATATCCTGAAAAGTATGATAAGGGTTTTGAAATAAAGGGTCTGGACAACTTTGCCGGCAGGGATGATTATTTTGTATTCCACGCAGGAAGCAAGTTTAATGATAATGGCGCAATAGTTACCAACGGCGGACGTGTACTTGGTGTAACTGCTACAGGCTGCGACCTTAAAGAGGCTCGTGCCAAGGCATATGAAGCAACCAAATGGGTTGATTTTGATAACAAGTATATGAGAAATGACATTGGTAAGGCTATTGACGAGGTAAAATAAATAAAAATTTTGGAGGAATAAAAATGGCAAAATGGGTTTACTTATTTAAAGAAGGAAACGCAGGCATGCGTGAGCTTTTGGGTGGTAAAGGTGCTAACCTTGCAGAGATGACTAATATTGGTCTTCCTGTTCCACAGGGCTTCACAATTACAACAGAGGCTTGTACACAGTACTACGAAGATGGCAGAGTAATTAATGATGAAATTATGACACAGGTTATGGAAGGCGTAGCCAAGATGGAAGAAATCAACGGCAAGAAGTTCGGCGACCTTAAGAATCCGTTGCTGGTTTCAGTTCGTTCCGGTGCCAGAGCGTCAATGCCGGGTATGATGGATACAATTCTTAACCTGGGTCTTAATGATGAAGTTGTTGCAGCTATGATTGCCGGTAATCCGGACCCTAAGTTTGAAAGATTCGTATATGACTCTTACAGAAGATTTATTCAGATGTTCTCAGACGTTGTTATGGAGGTTGGTAAGAAGTATTTTGAACAGCTTATCGACAAGATGAAGGAAGAAAAGGGCGTTAAGTATGATGTTGAGCTTACGGCAGCTGATTTAAAGACACTTGCTGAGCAGTTCAAGGCAGAGTACAAAAACCAGTTGGGCAAAGACTTCCCTTCAGATCCTGTACAGCAGCTTAAGCTGGCTATCGAAGCCGTATTCAGATCATGGGATAACCCAAGAGCTAATGTATACCGCAGAGATAATGATATCCCTTACTCATGGGGTACAGCCGTTAACGTAATGCCTATGGTATTCGGTAACCTTAACGATGAATCAGGCACAGGTGTTGCATTTACCCGTGACCCTGCAACAGGTGAGAAGAAGCTTATGGGCGAGTTCCT
>JBJENU010000382.1:0-4426 GCA_051880355.1 Lachnospiraceae bacterium
AGCCTGAGGCACGAAGATTTGCCTCCATTTTTGATAGTCCCGAGTTAATTGGAATTCCGCTTAAACGCTCGGTATGCCTTTCTGCGGGAATTGTAAACTTTGTGACAAGTTCGTCAGATTTCAGGATAGGCAGGTTGATTCTGCCGTCACTGATTCTGATAACATCCTCAAGGAGTTTTTCAAATTGCTGCCTGAAAAATTCCGATTTTTCAATCCAGTGGGTATCTTTGCAGGGAAAGCCTGCCTCCAGAAAAAGTGCGTGTTCTTTCATGATTCTGCAGAAGAACAAATGAGTTTCCAAAGATAGGGTTACATAATTTTGTACCATTGTATTTCCTTCCATATTTTTACTGTATTCATATACAGTATATGGTTCATGGGGAATAAAGGTACACTATTCCTTATGCGTAATCTCTCCTGCCAGCTCAAAGCCTTTTTTAGCTGCGATAACGGCAATGACTTCGTTTATGACAGCAGCGGCGGCAATGGTGCCCCTTATTATCTGGGTACAGTCACCGGGGCTTCCGGCAAGAGTTGATACTGCTATGCCCGTGAAAACAAGGGAAACTCCCGAATGGGGCAGCAGGGTAAGTCCAAGGTATCTCCGGACATTTTTGTCAAGTCCTGTTGCCTTGGCACCAAGCCTTGCACCGAAATATTTGCCGGCGGCTCTGGTTGCAATATATATGAAGGTATATGCACCTGCCCCGAAGATAGCATGGTAATCAAGAGGCGCGCCCAGATTAAGTATTACTATTATCATTGCAACACCGAGTATCGGATTAAATGCTTTAGTGATTCTGCACAGCTCATCTTCTGTTATTATGTTGGCAAAGGCGGCAGAAAAGGCCATTCCCATAAGCATAAAATTAAGAACCGGCGACGGCATAAGATACTGGTTGCACAGTATGCCGATTATGGATGTTATAATAACGCCTGCCATTATAAGAGGGATTGCAAGCTTTTGGTTTTTGCACTTTTTAAGGATGAAGCCTGTTGGAATTCCTGCAACGGCACCGATAATAAGCGGCAAAAAAATCATTACCGGTATCATATAGATTTCCATGGCTCCGCCGGAAACCTGCCTTGCAACAATTGCGATAACCGTGAAAAATACAGCTACTCCCACAATATCGTCAAGGGCAGCCATTGGTATAAGTGTCTTGGTGACAGGGCCTTTGGTCTTAAATTCATTGACAATGGACAGGGCGGGAGCAGGAGCAGTTGCAAGGGCAATTCCACCAAAAATAAATGCCAGGTACACAGGCACTCCTGAAAAGTAAAATACAATGCCAAATACCAGGGTCACAATTGTAAATGTGCCCAGAGACTGTGCCAGAGTGGTTATAATCAGAGCTTTTCCGTAGTTTTTGATTTTTTTCCAGACCAGCTCTGTTCCAATCATAATGCCCACAGTACATTCCAGTATGTGTATAAGCGTCTCATACCATGCTGTGGCAGTCAGTTCATCTGAAATAAGGGAAAATGCATAAGGCCCTACGACAATTCCGGTGATAAGCCAGCCAAGAATTGCAGGCAGCCTTAACCTGCTTACAAGTTTTCCCACAACAAATGCAATACATATCGAAACAAGCCATTTTAAAATCATCATAAAATCAATCTCCCTTCACAACTCCACGCAGCATATACTCAAATATTTCCGGCAGCCTTTCCTCGTGGAGCTCTATCATACTTTCAAAATCATTTTCTTTAAATTTGGGGCTGGTACAATACCAGTTAAACATATCCTGCATCAAAGACAGATATTTCAGAGCATTTTCCTTAGTCACATTTTTACGCAATTCTGACCTCTCAAGGATTTTCGTTATCCATCCGGCATTCATTTTGTCATATTCTTTCCGTATTTCGGAAATTGTTTCAATGTGATGCTTAGGCGGGTTTATAAGGGCTTCCAGTACCATGGCGGCCAATGTTGGCTTTTCCCTGAAAAGAGTTATCCGCCTGTCAAAATAAACGGAGTAATCCCCAATGTTTTCAGGGCGGGCTAAAGCACTGGTTACTTCTTCAAAGCAGCTTTTCAGACATTCAATGTAAAGGTCATCCTTTCCTGAAAAATTGTGATAAATCAGACCTTTTGCAATGCCTGAACTGCTTATATTGTTTATGTTGGCTTTTTCATAGCCCATTGTGCCAAATTCAGTTATGGCAGCAGCTATTATTTTTTCTTTTGTGAGTCTGGTTTTTTCCTGTTGCTTCATAATATATCACTTCCCATATAAAAAATTGACTTCTGGGTCTATTTTATTACTTTTAGACCGGGAAGTCAACTTTTAAAAATTTAATCTTCTTTTGACCAGGACTTCTGCAACCCTTCGATTACGGGCTCGTCCACTTTTACAACTATCTGGTACTTATCCTCGTACACTATCTCACCCGGAGTATTGGTGTACACCAGATAATAAGGATGGTTGTACTTTTCCAGAAGCCATAGTGCAGGACGTATCATTTTCATCATTTCGTCAGAGTTTTCAGTTTTGAAAAAGCAGATTACCTTTTCCTGATTTTTACACTGGGGAGGGTAGGGGAGTACCTCTGCAAACCAGGAATCAATTTCCCTGAAAAGGTCGGCGTCTTCCTCTTCCATAACATCATTCTGTATCATCTGCCAGCACATACTGAACACGCCCTTACCTTGGAGCGTGTTGCTTGCCAGCTCACGTCCCTGAATCCGTACATACTTAAAATTCATTGTGTACCTCCTTCGTATAAGCTACCCAAAATCAAACTTTATAGCGCTATCATATTGGATTGAAACGGGTGTTGTCAAGCAAAATTGCCATATTTTTAATATATGTGTTGACAATTTTTGTAAGAAGTGCTAATATCGAGTTAAGTTTTGGCATTTTCTTGTAAAAAATGCACAAAAAATAAAAAGGAGAAGGAAAAATGATGAAGAAGCAGATTAAAAAGTTTCTTAGCGTTGTCCTCACAGCAGCCATGGTTATTACAGGCTTTGCTTTTACTCCGGCGGTAGAAGTAGAGACAAAGGCTGCATCAACCGGATTTTCCAGTGTTGGAGGATGGATGGAGAGCATTTACGCTCAGTTAGATGGCGTAAGCGATTCACAGGTTACCGCTGTAAGCTACAGTGGTGAAATGAACGGTTCTCTTACAGGGGATGATTTAACTTATCTTGTAAGAGACAATGGCAATGGTGTACGTATTGACATTCCGGGACTTAAGGCCGGTACATACACACTTACTGTTGAGACAACACAAGGGGATTTTACAAAGTCAGGTCTTGTGGTTACCAATTATGACCGTTCAGGTTATGCACATTTTAATTATACAGCCGGTGTTGGTGCATACAATGACGACGGTACTTTGAAGGACAATGCCGTTGTTCTTTATGTAACAGATGATAATAAGAATACTGTTACTTTAAGCTATGGCGGTGTTACAGTTACAGGTATTGGTAATATTCTTAACTCAGTAGGAGAAGATGTTGGAGGTGGCGTTACCTCTAACGGTGGAACACCTAATACTAATCAGGGTATTATTAAGAAGCTTGCAGATGCAGGTATTCCTTTGGTTGTTCGTTTTGTTGGTATAGTGTCTGATTCGGGCCTCTATGAGAGAGGAACATTCAATCCTAATAATTCACTTATTGATGGTCTTACTGTATATAATACAACCGGTAATGGTGGTACTGCGGGTGATAATGGTCATATGGCTCGTATCAGGTCAGGTAAGGATATAACCCTTGAAGGTATAGGCACTGATGCTACTGTCGATGGATGGGGCTTCCACTTTATGTGTGCTACAACAGATAAGGATACAGGCAGGGGCACAAGCTTTGAAGTACGTAACCTTACATTTATTAATACACCTGAGGACGCTGTAGGTATGGAAGGTACTCAGGGTACACTGAAGGATGACGGTACAGTGGAAAATGCATCTTCAGCAACAGCTGATATCCTCGGTTCTGTTGAGAGATGCTGGGTGCATAATAATGAATTCTACTGCCCAAGTATCAGTCCTGCGGCTGAGTCAGATAAGTCAGAGGGCGATGGTTCTGTAGACTTTAAGCGTGGTCAGTATTTTACATGCAGCTATAATTATTTTGAAGGCTGCCACAAGACCAATCTTGTAGGTTCTTCAGATACAAGCTTGCAGTTCAATCTGACATATCACCATAACTGGTTTGACCACTCCGATTCGCGCCATCCGCGTGTAAGAGGCGACCAGGTTCATGTATACAATAACTTCTATGACGGTAACTCAAAGTACGGCATAGGCTCATGTACAGGCAGCTCAATATATGTTGAAAAGAACGTATTCAGAAACTGTCTGCATCCGGTTCTTATTTCAAGACAGGGCACGGACGCTCTCGGCGACGGTACGTTCTCAGGCGAGGACGGCGGCGTTATAAAGATGTATGACAACGCTGTATATGGCGGAATAA
>JBJENU010000383.1:0-4409 GCA_051880355.1 Lachnospiraceae bacterium
AGCTTGCCAAGTGATGAATAATATCTTCCATACTCAGGTTTTTATAGCTAAACTTTTTTTCCTCTGCAAAATCATAGTCCAAGGTTGCGCGAAGTTCTGATGCACTTCCATAAAGAACCGTTGCTCCATTCAGCACCCATTCCTTTTTTGTAATATTATAATCTCTCAGTTTTCCTGCATGTCCATAAATCCCAATAAACAACTTTTTATGAATAGAGATATACTCATTCGGTGTAAAACTAAATGCTTTCTCCGATAAAATTTTTGCAATTCTAACGGCAACTTTGTCAGCCTCTTCCGTACGGTCTTCCGTATTTGCTTTTGGATTTTCTTCATAATACGTATTTAGAAGTTCCTGCACTTCATCAATCGAAATATAACCTTCAATATTCTTTATTGCAGTATCAATCAAATACTTCGAGGGCTTTAATCCATCCACTGCTTGAAGTCCGATAGCTGTATTCCAGGCGTAACCTTTGTCTCTTTTATTTGGTTCTGATTGTTTTATATACTCTTTAAAAGGATCTTTATCCATCAAATTGTCTCCATTCATTTTTACCAATACCATATCATCATTATACTTTGCGAGCATCTGTGCCTCTTATAAAAATGTTTCTGCCAATATAGCCATCAAACTCGCTTAAACCGGGCATTTCTTAGAGAGTAAACAAACGCACTCCACATGTCCTGTCCAGCAGAAATTGTCCACCGGCGTTGCCCTGACAGCCTCGTAGCCAATGTTCTTAAAATACTTCAAATCTCTTGCCAATGATTCCAAGCCGCAAGATATGTACACCACCCTCTTGGGGTTCATTGCCTTTAAGCTGTCCATAAATTCCCTGGTGCTTCCGCTTCGCGGAGGGTCCATAAAAATAACGTCTGCACATTTTTTTGCCCTGGCCGTTTCTGCCATAAAACGTGTGGCATCCTTGTTGACAAAGGTTATATTTTCCGTGCCGTTTTCCCTGGCATTGCGCCTTGCATCGGCGACGGCAGTTTTGTTAAGCTCCGCCCCGATAAAATTAACGTGTGGAGCACTTTTGGCGCCTATAATTCCAATTGTGCCGATACCGCAGTATGCATCCAGCGCAAGACTTCCTCTTTTCAAATCATCAAGCCCTGCGTATTTCATTGCAAGGCTGTACATAACTTCAGTCTGGACAGGATTGACCTGATAAAAGGACTGTGGCGACAGCCTAAAGCTACAGCCGCACAGTCTGTCAGTAATATAGCCCTTGCCATAGAGAACCTTTTCCTGGGTTCCCATGACAAAGGTGGTGTCCCTGTCATTTATGCTCTGGACAATAGTTGTAATGTCAGGGGCCAGTTTAACCAGCTCCTGCACAAAATTTTTTCTTCCTGCGAAAGGCATTGCAGATGTGACAATTACAACCAGCATTTCTCCGGTTGCATGGGATTTTCTTACTACGCAGTGCCTGATAAGACCTTTTCCCGTGTCCTCATTGTAGATTGGAAGCCTGAATTGCTCCACAAGCCGGCTTACAATGTTAATCACTCGGCGGGCATCCTCATCTTCAATAAGGCACCGGCTCACAGGCACAATCCTGTGGGTTCCTTCGCTGTATATGCCGGAAATGACTCTGCCTTTTTTATCCCTGCCAAAAACTGCATGAACCTTGTGTCTGTAAAAGTACGGATGATCCATTCCTATTATTTTATCCACTCTGCACAGACCGCCAAGATATTTTTCCACCTCTGCCTGTTTTTGGGCCAGTGCTTTTTCGTAGCTTATGCTGCAGCCCTGACAGGCTCCGCAAAGCTTCTTGTATTCACAACCGCCAATCATATCTGATAATCCTGCCCTATTTCCATCTGCCAGTCAACTAAATCCTGAAGTGTCACCTTGTCAATTACACCCTTTATGGCATCATCAAGCATGGTCCACAGCCGCAGCGTAACACATCTGCCGGCCCTCTGGCACTGATTGACCGGGTCATCAAGGCAGTCTACAGGAGCCATGCTGCCTTCAATAAGCCTAAGAATCATGCCAACGGTGTATTCCTGGGGCTGCCTTGCAAGGCAGTAGCCGCCCTGGGCACCACGGACACTTTTAACATAACCTGCCTTTTTCAAAGGCGAGATAATCTGCTCCATATACTTTTCAGAAATTTCCTGTCTTGCGGCCACGTCCTTCACACTGACAAGCTCACCCTCACTATGCATGGCCAGCTCAAGCATGAGGCGCAGCGCATACCTTCCTCTTGTAGAAATCTTCATGGCAACATTCTCCTTTTATCATATAGATTTAGTATATTTTAGAAATTAATACACTCTGATTACTCCTGAAATTTCCTGCACTACTGACATTCCTTTAAAAATTGTTATAGCATCATTAAAGTTTCGCTCTTTTACAAGATCCGTAATAATAACAAGCTCCGCACTTCCAACATTCCTGCTCTTCTGGACAACCTGTGCAATACTTACGTTGTTATTGCCCAGCACGCTGGCAATATTGGCAAGGACACCCGGTCTGTCCTCCACCTGCATACGGAGGAAAAATTTACTCTCGCAGCTGTCAATTGATTTCACAGGAAGTGATTTGTAGCATTTTCCGCTTACACGTCCGCAGCTGTCATATACAAGATTGCGGCATACGTCTATGACGTCACCCATAACTGCGCTGGCAGTTGGCATCTGTCCTGCGCCACGTCCCATAAACATAATGTCATCCATGGCATCACCGTGAACGAATACAGCATTAAAAGAATTCCTTACGCCGGCAAGTGGATGCTCCTCGTGAATAAGCATAGGATGTACCTTGACCTCAATGCCATCCTCCTTATCCCTTGCAACGCCAAGAAGCTTAATTACATAGCCAAATTCTTTGGCATATTTAATATCGTCGGCTGTAATCTTAGTGATTCCCTCTGTGAAAACCTGGGAAAATACAACTCTTGAATGGAAAGCGATTGAAGCCATAATTGCCATTTTACGGCCTGCATCATAGCCTTCCACGTCTGCCGTAGGGTCAGCCTCCGCATAGCCAAGCTCAGTAGCCTTGGCAAGTGCCTGGGCGTAATCCATTCCGGTCTCTGACATTTTAGTAAGAATATAGTTAGTCGTGCCATTTACAATGCCGATAATTTCAGTGATGTTGTTGCCTGCCATGCTCTGCTTAAGTGGCCTGATAATTGGAATTGCACCTGCAACTGCTGCCTCGAACAAAAGGTCACTTCCCATTTTTTCGGCCTCGGCTGTAACCTCCTCGCCATACTCGGCAAGTAAATCCTTGTTGGCTGTAACAACCTGCTTGCCCGCCTTCAAAGCCTCGCAAATATACTGCTTGGCAGGATTAATTCCACCCATAACCTCCACAACAATATCAATTTCACTATCGTTAATTATCTCATTCCAGTCAGAAGTAAGTACAGAAGAATCAATTCCTTCACGCTTCTTTAAAGCATCCCGGACGAGAACCTTTTTTACCTTAATGGTAGCCCCTGTTCTGTAGGGAAGCTCGTCCTTCATATCGTTGATAAGCTTGTATACGCCGCTTCCAACGGTACCTGCACCAAGAAGTGCTATGTTAATTACTCTGTTTTCCTGTTTAGCCATATCTCCTCGTTTCCTTGGTGAATTTAACCGATTTTATCAATTAAATCATCAAAATCTTTTTCTGTAAATCTGTGATAAATCATATGATTCATTTCTTCCTTAAAGCAGTAATAGTACTCATCAACCCTGCTGTCCGTAAAATACATATAGTAGTCAAAATCACTGCCCTGTGGCATCTTTTCACACTGAAAATCTCCAAAATGCTCAAAAAGGTCCTTGATATCATCAAGGCCAAGATGTGGATTTGAAGCAAAAAGCTCCACTATTCCCTCTAAAAACGGTGCGGTCGGCATACCGTAAACGTACTCAACGCCTTTTATTGGAATCTCTATGGAAATCCGCCCGTCCGCCAGTGCAATAGCAATAACATCACCATAAGGGCTGTCCGCATCTGCAAAAACAGCGTTAAGGTCTTCAATAACCTTTGAAGTGTCTATATGCTTGTCATCATCATACAGCAAATGCTTCAATGAATTAACAGGGTAATAAAGCGTCATAGGCACTTTTTCAAACCCCAGCTTCAACTGTGCTTCCTTAATCTGATCCGATAAATTTTTAAATAGTCTGTGATTGTCCATATTTTTAACCTCTGTAATCACCGTAATACAATAAAAATAGTATCTGGTTCATTATTTCCAAAAGACCAGATACTATTCTAACACTTTTATTTTATATTTACAACCAAAGTTTATACACTTTCTGATTAATGGCAGCTGCGGCCGCATTTTGTGCAATCTCCGCCGCACTGGATAGATTTTCCGCATTTCCTGTCCCGGACCATTTTGCGGATTACAAGTCCCACAATTATCACCAGCACCCCTGCCACTATTAAT
>JBJENU010000384.1:0-4399 GCA_051880355.1 Lachnospiraceae bacterium
GTTCCTTATCAGCCAGACGCTTATTGACATCTTCCATAAGCAAATCAATGATACTTCCAATATTGTCCTTGCTAAGAGGTTTGAAAAGAATAATCTCGTCAAGTCTGTTAAGAAACTCAGGCCTGAAATGACTCCTTAAATCATTCATTGTCATATCCTCAGCCTCTTTTGTAATATTGCCACTATCATCAATTCCTTCAAGAAGATACATTGAGCCAATGTTGGAGGTCATAATTATAATTGTATTTTTAAAGTCAACGCATCTGCCCTGACTGTCAGTAATTCTGCCGTCATCAAGTACCTGAAGCAAAATGTTAAATACGTCAGGATGGGCCTTTTCAACTTCATCAAAAAGCACTACGCTGTATGGCTTACGTCTTACAGCTTCGGTAAGCTGACCGCCTTCATCATAGCCAACATATCCCGGAGGTGCACCAATAAGTCTTGAAACTGAGTATTTCTCCATATATTCACTCATATCAATACGGACCATATTGGACTCATCATCAAAAAGGCTTGCTGCAAGACTTTTGGCAAGCTCTGTCTTACCAACACCTGTAGGTCCAAGGAAAAGAAATGAACCGATTGGCTTACTTGGGTCCTTGATACCTGCCTTTGAACGGATAATTGCCTCCGTAACCTTGGTCACACCTTCATCCTGACCAACCACTCTCCTGTGGAGAATTTCTTCAAGGTGGAGAGTCTTGTTGCGCTCTGATTCACTTAATTTTGAAACCGGAATACCGGTCCAGCGCGAAATAATTTTGGCAATTTCTTCGTCGGTAACGCTCTCGTGAACAAGCTCCATATTCTTATTCTTAATAAGCTCCTCTGCTGCATTTAACTGCTTCTGGAGAGTAGGCAGTTTGCCGTACTGAAGCTCGGCAGCCTTATTAAGGTCATAATTGTGCTGTGCCTTGGCAATCTCTGTGTTAACGCTTTCAATCTCTTCCCGCAGCCTTGTAACGCTTTCAACTGCCGCTTTTTCGGCATCCCATTTAGCCTTTGCCTGTCTGAATTCATCCTGCATCTCAGACAATTCCTTCTGGAGATTTTCAAGACGTTCCCTGCTAAGATTGTCTGTCTCCTTTTTAAGGGCAGCCTCTTCAATTTCAAGCTGCATTATTTTTCGCTGCATTTCGTCAAGCTCTGTAGGCATGGAATCCAGTTCTGTCTTAATCAGGGCACAGGCCTCATCCACAAGGTCAATAGCCTTATCAGGAAGATATCTGTCTGAAATATATCTGTTAGACAATGTTGCTGCCGTAACCAACGCTGAATCGGTAATTTTAACGCCGTGGAACACCTCATAGCGCTCCTTTAATCCACGCAGAATAGAGATTGTATCCTCAACTGTAGGTTCGTCAACCATAACCGGCTGGAAACGACGCTCCAATGCCGGGTCCTTCTCAATATATTTTCTGTGCTCGTCAAGAGTTGTTGCACCAATACAGTGAAGCTCACCTCTTGCAAGCATAGGTTTTAACATATTACCTGCATCCATGGCGCCGTCAGTTTTACCTGCACCTACAATAGTGTGAATTTCATCAATGAAAAGAATAATCTGGCCGTCACTCTTTTTCACTTCCTCAAGAACAGCTTTAAGTCGCTCCTCAAATTCACCGCGATATTTGGCACCGGCAACCAGAGCACCCATGTCAAGGGCAAATACTTTTTTGTCCTTAAGTCCTTCAGGTACATCTCCTCTTACAATACGCTGTGCCAGCCCCTCAACAACTGCTGTTTTACCAACGCCGGGTTCACCGATAAGAACCGGATTATTTTTAGTTTTTCTTGAAAGAATACGGATAACATTCCTAATCTCTGAATCCCTGCCAATTACAGGGTCTAATTTGCCGTCCTTTGCACGGGCAACCAAATCCTGACCATATTTTTCCAAAGTGTCATAAGTTGCTTCCGGATTATCCGTAGTAACAGTCTGATTGCCTCTCACCGTAGACAGTACCTGCAAAAAATTCTCCCTGTTAATCTTATATGTCTTAAAAAGTTCCTTTATCTCTTTGTTAGGCTCCTTAATCATTGCAAGCATAAGATGCTCAACTGACACATAAGAATCACCCATTGCCTTAGCTTCATCCTCTGCATTTACAAGAATCTTGTTAAGTGCCTGACTTACGTATACCTGACCGCCTGAGACTTTCGGCCTTTTTGCCAGTAACTTTTCAATTGATTCCAAAAACAGGTTCTTGTCTATGCCCATCTTTTCCACAAGATTGGCAATAAGACTGTCATCCAGAGTCATCAAAGCATAGAGAAAATGCTCCTGGTCAATCTCCTGATTACCATATTCGTAAGCAACTTTTTCGCAATTTGAAATTGCTTCCATTGATTTCTGTGTAAATTTGTTAATGTTCATAGAAAACACCTCTTTCCTAACGAATTTCTATCGTTAAGAATGTTATACCACTAATTGTTAGCACTGTCAAGAGGTGAGTGCTAATTATTTTCATTTCCAATTTTTGTTATATCTTTATGCCCCGGATATACAGTTATTTCAGGGTTTAGCGACTTAAGGCGGGCAAGTGATTTTTCCATATCCTGCGCATTTCCGCCTGGAAGGCTTGTCTTGCCGTGACCATTTTTCATCATAACATCGCCGACAAAAACTGCCTCTTCGGTCAAAAGTCCCATAGAGCCGGGAGTGTGGCCCGGAAGTATCATCACGGTAAATTCCAGCCTGCCAAGTCTTAATACATCTCCCTCTGCTACTTCTATGTCAGGGTATACCTTATTATATTTTTTGGTGACATAAGGCCTTTCGTTAATTAAGTCCTCATCCGCAAGACGTGCTGCATCTATTTTACTTACCACTATCGGCGCATTGAATTCATGGCTTACTGCCTGCAATGCAAGAATATGGTCTGTATGACCGTGAGTCACGACGATATATCTTACCCGAAGTCCTAATTTTTTAACCTCTGCAATTATTTTATCCGCTTCATCTGCCGGGTCAATAATCATTGCCAGCTTTGATTCCTTCTCGTAAACTATATAGCAGTTGGTAAAGCAGTCACCCAGGACCAGTCTTACCACCTGCATATCTTTATTGTCAATGTGACTTATTTTTTCCTTAACATACCCAAGAGTTTCTGATTTTCTGATTTTCATGGTGGTTTCTTCATCAACTGCCGCCTTTAACCCTGACAATTCATTGCAGGCAGCAATTTCTTCTGTGCCATAGGTATATTGAAGTTCATACTCAAGTGGCAGCCATGTTCTTATATCGCTCTCGTTGTGGGCAATAACAGCCTCCATCTTATCAAGTGCTTTGTACAGCTTTGCCTCAAAGGTTTGCTGTGCCTTCATTTCTTCAAACAGCGCCCCCAGTTCATCACAAAAAGGCTGTGGTAATTTACTTACCCAGCCTCTTAATAATTCCTCTTCTGTTTTCTCATGTTTGCTTGTCTTATTAAAAGCCGGAATATCACCTGTGAACGCTTCTCCCATGTCATGAAGCATACACATGACAACGACCTTGTCCATATCAGCATCAGGGAATCTGTCCCTTATAAAATACGCCATCATACACAATCTCCAGCTGTGTTCAGCAACACTTTCGTGACGGCCTGCTGACGTGTAACAGTGCCTGGTCTGATTCTTAAGCTTCTCAGCGCAGTGCAAAATGTCAAGATATTCCTTCCACTCCATAACCAACCTCCAAATGTATTTAATTATTGCTTCCTGTCACTGTCACCAGTTACAAGCCTCTCAATGGTTGCAATAACCTTATCCTTGTTGGCCGGCTTAAGCATATATCCGGCAGGATTAAGTGCAAGAACAGCCTCTATCTTTTCCTTCTCCTTAACTCCTGTTAAGAATACAACAGGAACAGACTTCAACTCATCAATGTCCTTTATCATTTCAAAAGTCATGGCACCATTGCACACCGGCAGGTCATATCCCATAAATATAATGTCAGGCTTATTCTTACCGATAAGAATAGCTGCCTTGATTGCTGAGTTAGCAATATCAACTTCATAGCTGGACTTGAGAAGTTCCTTCATTGTCCTTAACTGGATAACATTTTCGTCAATGAAAAGGACGCGCTTTCTGGATATACTTATTACATCAACTTCCCCTGAATCATTTTTGCTGTATGTAATCTTCAGCTTGTTACAGATACCTTCAAGAATCTGTGCATTGCTTAACGGTCTTAAAAGACAGGTAAACTGCTCATGATTTAGCAAGTCAAAATACAGTGACTGTTCAGACTCACTTCCCACGCAAACTACCGGAAGTTCAGGATGGTTATACGCAAATTCACGGAAAATAAGCTGCATCTCATCGCTCTTAACACCAATAAGGCTCACAAGGACGATTTTAGAAATACTCTCCAACATACTCTGACTCATGAAAATCAGCAGTCGGAACCACATAA
>JBJENU010000385.1:0-3954 GCA_051880355.1 Lachnospiraceae bacterium
GGCAGAGAATTCACACTAACAGTGTTGAAGAGGCTGTTGCCAGGGCAATGGGCAAGATAAAGGGTGCCTATTCACTTATTGTAATGAGCCCTCGAAAGCTTATTGGCGCAAGGGATCCCTTTGGCTTTAAGCCGCTGTGTATCGGTAAGCGCGATAATGCATATTTTTTGTCATCTGAGACTTGTGCTTTGGACGCAATTGGTGCAGATTTTGTAAGAGATGTACATCCGGGTGAAATTGTAACTATTACACCTGATGGCATTCAGTCTAATATGTCTATGTACCAGGAAAAGCATTCAAAGTGCATATTTGAATATATTTATTTTGCAAGGCCGGATAGTGTCATTGACGGTGAGAGCGTTTACCAGTCAAGAATTAACGCGGGAAGGATTCTTGCAAAGAACCATCCGGTGGAGGCTGATTTGGTTATAGGCGTTCCTGAGTCAGGTAATGCCGCGGCACTGGGCTTCTCCATGGAATCGGGAATCCCTTATGGCGTAGGCTTTGTCAAGAATGGCTATGTGGGAAGGACTTTTATCAAGCCTCGTCAGGAACAGCGCGAATCAGGCGTTAAGATTAAGCTTAATGTACTGTCTGATGTTGTCAGGGGCAAGAGAGTTGTTATGATTGATGACTCTATTGTCAGGGGAACTACATCGGAGAGAATTGTAAGGATGCTTAAAAATGCCGGTGCAAGTGAAGTTCATGTAAGAATTTCTTCACCACCATTTATGTACCCTTGCTATTTTGGTACAGATATTCCGTCGGGAGACCAGCTTATTGCACATTCCCATTCAATTGCGGAGATTTGCAAAATGATTGGCGCAGATTCACTTGGCTACATTGATGTCAATGATTTGGGCGAGATGATAGACCATAAGTGTCACTACTGTGATGCATGCTTTACAGGTAATTACCCAATTGAGCCACCGAAAGAAGATATTCGCGGTGAGCAGGGTTAAGAAAGGAAACAATAGATGAACGACAGATATCAGACACCTCTTGCAGAGAGGTATGCAAGTAAGGAGATGCAGTACATTTTTTCTCCTGACAAGAAGTTTAGAACTTGGAGAAGACTCTGGATTGCTCTTGCGGAAGCAGAAAAAGAGCTGGGTCTTAATATTACTGATGAGCAGATTGAAGAATTGAAGGCTCATGCAGATGATATTAATTATGAAGATGCAAAAGAGAGAGAAAAGCAGGTGCGTCATGACGTTATGTCTCACGTATATGCATATGGTCTTTTGTGTCCGAAGGCAAAGGGTATCATCCATCTTGGCGCAACTTCCTGCTATGTAGGTGACAATACAGATATTATTGTTATGACAGAGGCTCTTAAGCTTGTTCGTAAAAAGCTTGTGAATGTTATGGCTGAGCTTGCTAAGTTTGCAGATACTTACAAGGCACTGCCTACACTTGCTTTTACACACTTCCAGCCGGCACAGCCGACAACAGTGGGTAAGCGTGCAACACTCTGGCTGAATGAGCTGGTGCTTGACCTTGAAGACCTTGACCATGTTCTTTCAACAATGAAGTTACTTGGTTCTAAGGGTACAACAGGTACACAGGCAAGCTTCCTTGAGCTTTTTGACGGAGACCATGAAAAAATCCGTGAGCTTGACAGAAAGATTGCACAGAAGATGGGCTTTAAGGAGTGTTTTGCTGTTTCAGGTCAGACCTATTCCCGCAAGGTGGACACAAGAGTCCTTAACGTACTTGCAGGAATTGCGGCAAGTGCCCACAAGTTTTCTAATGATATCCGTCTGTTACAGCATTTGAAGGAGATTGAGGAACCATTTGAAAAGAGTCAGATTGGTTCATCGGCAATGGCTTACAAGCGCAATCCAATGCGCAGCGAGCGTATGGCTTCTCTCGCCAACTATGTAATGGTAGACGCCCTTAATCCGGCAATTGTATCAGCTACACAGTGGTTTGAGAGAACACTTGATGATTCAGCAAACAAGAGACTTTCAGTTCCGGAGGCATTTCTGGCAGTTGACGGTATTCTTGATTTATACATGAATGTAGTTGATGGTCTTGTTGTATATGACAAGGTTATCACTAAGAGACTTATGTCCGAGCTTCCGTTTATGGCAACAGAGAACATTATGATGGATGCTGTAAAAGCCGGTGGAGACAGGCAGGAGCTTCACGAAAAGATTCGTGAGCTTTCAATGCAGGCAGGTGCAAGAGTTAAGAGAGAAGGTCTTGACAATAACCTTCTTGAGCTTATTGCGGCAGACCCGGCATTTAATATGAGTCTTGAAGATTTACAGAAGACAATGGATCCTACAAAGTATGTAGGCCGTTCTAAGGAGCAGGTTGAAGAGTTCCTTAATGAAGTTGTCAATCCGATTCTTGAAGCTAGCAAAGAGGATTTGGGTATGACAGCAACAATTAATGTCTAAGATAAGGCAGGAGGAGAATTATGGTTAAAGCTATAGTAGGTGCCAACTGGGGCGATGAAGGCAAGGGTAAAATCACGGATATGCTGGCGGAGGAGTCAGATATTATTGTAAGATTCCAGGGAGGCAGTAATGCGGGCCACACAATTATCAATGATTATGGCAGATTTGCATTACATTTACTTCCGTCAGGTGTGTTTTATAATCATACCACAAGTGTTATCGGCAACGGCGTTGCACTTAACATCCCGTATCTTTTTAAGGAAATTAATTCTCTTATAGAGCAGGGAGTTCCAAAGCCTAAGATTCTTGTTTCAGACAGAGCACAGATTCTTATGCCTTATCACGTTGATTTTGATGCATATGAGGAAGAGAGACTTGGCGGCAAGGCCTTTGGCTCAACAAAGTCAGGTATTGCGCCTTTCTATTCAGACAAGTACGCTAAAATCGGTTTTCAGGTAAGCGAGCTTTTTGATGAAGAAGCTCTCAGGGAAAAGGTTGAGAGAGTTGTGGCTTACAAGAATATTTTGTTAGAGCACTTATACCACAAGCCGTTGCTTGACCCGGAGGAAGTTTTTAAGCTTCTCCTCTCATACAGAGAAATGGTAGAGCCTTATGTTGCTGATGTTTCAACATTTTTGCACGAGGCAATTAAAGATGGCAAGAACATTCTTCTTGAAGGTCAGCTGGGTGCGTTAAAGGACCCGGATCATGGTATTTATCCAATGGTTACTTCATCATCTACACTTGCAGCTTACGGCGCAATCGGTGCCGGTATTCCGGCTGCAGAGATTAAGCAGGTTGTAACTGTTGTCAAGGCATATTCATCAGCTGTTGGCGGCGGCGAATTTGTAAGCGAAATTCTTGATCCTGTAGAGGCTGAAGAACTTCGTAAGCGCGGTGGCGACAAGGGCGAGTACGGCGCAACAACAGGCCGCCCAAGACGAGTTGGCTGGTTTGATGCTGTTGCCACACGTTACGGTGTGAGAATGCAGGGAACTACAGATGTTGCCCTTACGGTTGTTGACGTACTTGGCTACCTTGATGAAATTCCAATCTGTGTCGGTTATGAAATCGACGGCGTGGTTACAAAGGACTTCCCGACAACTAACAAGCTTGCCAAGGCAAAACCGGTACTTGAGGTATTGCCTGGCTGGAAGTGCGATATCAGAGGTATCAAGAACTATGAGGAGCTTCCTGAAAACTGCCGTAAGTACATTGAGAGAATCGAAGAACTTATTGAGGCTCCGATTACAATGGTATCTAACGGCCCGGGAAGACACGAAATCATATACAGATAAGCTTTCGGTGTAAGTGGGCAAATCAGTATCGTGCTTGCACGGATACTGATTTGTCCACTTGACACCAGCTACAGATATGAGAATGAAGCCTGTAGCGAAAGCGGCAGGCGGAATTCGAATAGCTGTAGGAATTGCGGGAGTTGCGAAGCAACGGAGCAATTGCGGAAAGCTTATTAAACGTGGAGATAATGAGGATATGAGAATGAAGCCTGTAGCGAAAGCGGCAGGCGGAATTCGAATAGCTGTAG
>JBJENU010000385.1:4054-4381 GCA_051880355.1 Lachnospiraceae bacterium
GAATTGCGGGAGTTGCGAAGCAACGGAGCAATTGCGGAAAGCGTGGTGGAGGATGTAGTTATGGAATTTAATAAATATTTTGATCATACTTTATTGAAACCAGATGCCACATTGCCGGAAATAGAAAAATTATGTTCAGAGGCGGCCAAGTACAGGTTTGCCTCTGTTTGCGTTAATCCGGCATATGTGGGCGCAGCAAAAGAATTTTTAAAGGATACAGACGTTGAGGTGTGCACGGTCATTGGTTTTCCGTTAGGAGCCAATACGCCTGCCGTCAAGGCTTTTGAGGCTATGGAGGCAGTGAAAATGGGGGCAACTGAGATAGAT
>JBJENU010000386.1:0-4373 GCA_051880355.1 Lachnospiraceae bacterium
CGAACATTCGCATATCGTGTGGCATACGCCCCACTTTTATGCTCATATTCGTTGGTGCCCAAAGGTAATACTCCACTTTTATGCAAGCATAAGCGGAGTATTACCTTTTGACACTTTAATCTAAATATTGGCTAAAGTCTGAATAGCACAATTCTTAATTATTGTCTTAAAGTTCTCTTCAAAGAAAGCAAGCCTTGCATAGCTTGTTGTCTCTCTGGTGCCGTACTCAGACAGAATGTTGCAGACCTTATTGTACACCACCGGGTCGCAGTCCGACTTGGCAATCTGCAGGTAATACCGCTTCTCGGACGGGTTGTAGAAAAGGCTGTTATTGCCGTTATACATTGCACCAATTATACCGGACACATGGCTTATGGTCTTAAAATCATTGAATGTGAAAAGCTTCACCATATTGATTTCAAAATTCTCACTCTCACCGGTCTCCCGTGGCGTTCCGTCAATGCTTTCCATTTTGTCAAGATTCTCAAGCATTGCCTGTTCCATGGCATCATCGCCGGAAGAAGCCCCTTTAATACTGGCATCTGCCTTGACACCGGAATCCTTCAAGGATTTGTTAAAAGGTATAAAGTCAGGCTTGCTCTTGTCTAATTCACTTAAATTCTTGTTAAGGTAATCCTTAACCTTGTTAAACAGGTTGATAATCTCATCTGCACCGCCTGTAATCTCAGTGCCAATCGGAGATGAAGTACCTTCTTCAGAGTCTGAAACATCACTGTATTCGTCATTAAAGTCATCTGAGTCCTCATCATCTTCATCATCGCCGGAAGAACCAGGTGAAAATCTGGAAAAACGTGTGTCTAATTCATCAGGGTCTTCGACTTTGGTAATAATAAGAACTATACAGTCAGGAGACATTGGAATAGCCTCAATCATCAACGGGATGTCCTCTGCTTCAAAGCCGAATTCATATGAAGCCTGCTGCATCATCTCACGAAAAAGCTCCTTAGCCTTCTCACTTCCGTATGCAAGCTCGCTTATTTTTAACTGACGTTCAGCCAAATCTGAACGGTTAAGGGTGCATCTGATTTGATTGTCGCTTATTTTCTCAATTTTCACTAAAATCACATCCTAACTTTTCATTCTCGCAAAACAAACTCCAAATAGAGTTATACATTATAGTATACCATTTTAATCTGACTTGTAAAGGAATTTTATAAAAATTTAATAATTTCCAAGGATAATTATGTAATAAAAATACAGCACCATTTTTACCGGAGTAAAAGAACGGTGCTGCATTTTGGCAAAATAGCATAAGGGGATATGATGTGCTTTTGCCTGTTATTTTTTGTTGTGTTCCTTATCACATTCCAGAATATTTACATTCAACTGCAAAAAATTACCATTTTCGTCCCACATATAGTCCAGCATATAGTTGGCGTCATCGTGGAGAAGGTAGTGGTCCATAGCATTAGGATTGTGTATTTTATGCATATTGATGGATATGCTGATACCCTGGTCCAGCATTTGCCTCAATTTGTCCTTTAATGAATCCATTATCAATTAAGTCCTTTCATTCTGATATATTATAACTCTCACAATAAGACCATTCTTGATTTTTAGTGCGTAATATTGTTTTCTAATTGATCTCTGTAATTCATATACTTTGGATAGTCCACGGAGTTTAGATTGGGGTTCCACAGGCATAATTCATATATGGCGTGATTAACCGGATAGTCCGGAACCGTGGCCTTATCCACGGAAGAATGATACTTCGTCAGATACACATATGCACCGCTACAGTTGTTAATGTCGTACAGAGCACTTGACATTGCCATGATTTCCGGTTCTGTAACCGAGAAGCTTACATTGGTTCCATCGACGGACAACACCTTTTTCTTGGCAAGTACAATAAAATTCTCACCACTTGGAAAAAGTATGCGCACATCGCAATAGTCGCCTGCTTCGATAAAACCGGCAATTCGTATAAATGAATAGCTTTCAATCTGCCCGGCATCCGGCACGGCTTCAACCGTTATTTCCTTGTCCGTATTATCTTCCCATTGTGGCTGGGGCACCGTAGGCTGGTCGTTCCTGTCGGGCTTTGAGAGAAATGCAATGACAATGGCAGTAGTCAGTACAACGCATACAGCTGCTGCGATGGCAATAAGCTTAAAATGGTGGGTTCGCATTGAAAAGTCCTCCTTAATGTGAATGTGTAATGTCAAGGAACAGCTTTGACGGCCTGGGTAAACACGAAAAACAGTAGCCCGGTTATCTCAAATAAACTGTAATCCGTCAGGATTTCCCACCTTTCTTTAAAATTTTGTGGCCTACCTTTGGCAGTGTAAGTCTGATATCCATATCAGCCAGAAGCTCACAAAACATATTGTCGCATAAATCAGAACCTTCGCTAAAATCATACACACAAGGCATACGATAATTAAATATTCTGCTGTCTGTAAGCTTTACACTGTCATAGAAAAATTTCGTGCTGCATAAATTCCAGATTAAAAAAAGCTGTTCCCCATTGGAAATGGTTTGCCTGCGGCTTATCTCATCATAAGGCTTGAATGGAGTACACAAGCGTATGTTGATGTGACTTTCTGTGTCCAAATCACCAAAATCTCTTATAATTACTTTATATGTTCGTAAACGGCAGGGGTCTGCTATAAGATTGGAGGTGATAAGATTAACATTGCCAAAACTGAATACATTATTGCTTATGCTGCCCATACCGGCTGCCATGCCACAGATTCGCGGGTAAGAATCCATACGGCTGCAGTTAACTACAACGGCAGATATTTTGTTCCTGTTGAGAAAGGAGCACAGGCACAGACAAAAATGTGTTGTACCGACACCTCTGTCTGTTCCGCCAACATTTAGTTCCAGAGAAGGTAAATCTTTAAGAGTATCCGGCTTACCGCTAAGTATATTTTCTAAATCTTTTTGTAGTGCACTCACACTGCGGTACCGCATAAAACGGCTGTGATGCATACATTTCCTTATTATAGGGATTAGTTGTTGATGACGTACACTGTGTACGCTAGATTGTATAGTCCCTTCAGACATATACAGAATGATTACACCAAGGCTGTAAATATCCCAGCTCACATCAGGTCTGGTGCCCCAATACTGTTGCGGCGGTGCAAACCCGGGGCTGCCGCGCCCTTCAGTCAGAATGTCACCTTGGGTTGTGGCATTATCATAGTCTATAAGCCACAGCCGGTCATAACTGTCAATCATAATATTGTCGGGCTTAAGATCAAGATGCAGAATTCCGTTACCACAGTGATGAAGATAATCGAGTATTGAACACAGACATATTGTCTTGTCAAGAATATCCTTCAGGGAAAGTGAAGAGCTATGTACATAGTCAGTCAGAGTAATGCCTTCAACATATTCCTCATAAATGTAATATTCGTCAGGGGTTTCATCAATATCGTAAATGATGGGAATTCCTTGGTAGTGAAGATTCCTGATAATCAAAGCTTCCTTCAGGATGAGGCCTGCATCCCGTGAATGCTTCGAAACAATCTTGACGGCACGTAAGAGATTCAATGTCCGGTGCTTCACCAGATAGACATCGCCGCTTGCTCCGTGTCCGAGCCTGCGGATAAATTCATACTTATCAGATAGAGCCATTCTTATTCCTTCCGAAGCCGGATACCGGAAAAGAATTATTCTCTGTAAGGCAACTTTAACTCAAAACAGGTACTTTTGTCAACAGAATTATTATTAAGAATTTATTAAAAGTATAAACAAAAAATAAACTGGTGTTTGAAGGTGGTGTGTGATATAATGAACACAGAGTATTTCTTAACAATGGAGAACGGGTATGGAATTACAAGATACATTTTTAGATGAGCCTAAGTCGCAGAATGGGCATAAGGGTGGCAAAAAAGGAAAAGCTGTTACTATTTTAATCATAGCGGCGGTTGCCGTAGTGGCAGCTGCAGGTTTTTTAATCTACAGACTTGTCCCTACAGGCAGGCATATGAGCGGCTATGATTATTTTGAAGTTGCAAAGGATACAGGCAATGAATATGTGATAATTATGGACAATGAGAAGGTCGAGGAGACTGCACTCATGATTGACGGACACCTGTATTTTCCGAGGAAGTTCACATTTGACAACCTGAACAAGAGATTTTATTTTGACAAGGACAGCGATGCAGTAATTAAGACTGACGGAACCACAACCTGGACTTTTAAAACCGGTTCCGGTGAGTATGTTAATGCTGAAGGAACTAAGGTTGACAATGGTTTCCCGGTAATCGTGGAGGTTGACGGCGAGCTGTATGTTTCCGCAGAATTTGCAGTGCAGGACGGCGGATTTGCTTTTGCCGCATACACTGAACCACAGCGAGTTATACTTAAGACAGAGTATGAGACTTACGTTGAAGTGGTTATGG
>JBJENU010000387.1:0-4357 GCA_051880355.1 Lachnospiraceae bacterium
CTTTCTTCGTTCACCCTAAGCTTCCTCCTTATCCTTCTGAGAATAGTAAATTTCCTGATAAGTTTTGCAATTGTTAATAAGCTGGCTGTGAGGTCCGACAGCTTCTATTTTTCCCTCATCAAGGACAATTATCTTATCCGCATCCATTACAGAGCTGATTCTCTGTGCAATAATAATTTTGGTCACACCATTAAGTTCCTGTCTGAAGGCTTTTCTGATTTTTGCATCAGTTGCCATATCAACTGCACTTGTAGAGTCATCCAGAATAAGTATTTTAGGCTTTTTAAGAATGGCCCTGGCAATACAGAGTCTCTGTCTCTGTCCGCCTGACAGGTTCTGTCCGCCCTGCTCTAATTCAGTATCATACCCATCGGCAAAGCCATTGATAAATTCATCAGCCTGGGTAATTTTACATGCCCACTCCATCTCTTCCTTAGTGGCATCCTCTCTGCCCCACTTCAAATTTTCAGCAATTGTACCTGAAAACAAGGTGTTTTTTTGAAGCACAACTGATACACTGTCTCTTAAATTTTTAAGCGATAAGTCCTTTACATTGACACCATCAACAAAAACCTCTCCACAGCCTGCATCGTAAAGCCTTGGAATCAGAGAAACCAGTGTGGTTTTGCCGCTTCCCGTAGAACCTACTATACCCACCAGCTCTCCTGCACTGATATCAAGACTGATATCCTTTAGAACAAGCCTGTGGTTATCCTTAAAATAACTAAAGGAAACATTCCTCATTGAAATGCTGCCGCTTGTAATTACCTTTTCTTTGTATGGTGAATTATAGTCGTTTAAATCAACCTTTGCTGCAAGGACCTGACCGATTCTTCTGTCTGAGGCAGCGGCCCTTGTTCCCTGAAGAAAAATATTGGCAAGAAAATCAAGTGCCATAAGCACCTGGGTAAGATATGTAATAAAAGCTGTCAATGTTCCAACTTCCATATTTCCAATCATAATCTGATTACCGGAAATCCACACTACGATAATAGTTGTAACATTAATAGCCAGTGCTGTAAGAGGCTGAACCAGCATCATCATTTTAAGTGCTTTTGTACTCTTAAGCATAAGCTCATCATTGACAACTGCAAATTTTTCCTTTTCAAAATCTTCTCTTACAAAAGATTTAATAACACGCTCATTTGTAATTGTTTCATTTACGCTGTTATTAAGTCCGTCAATTTTTTGCTGCATCACAGTATACCTTGGCGATGCAATTTTAATTACCAGTGCAATAAGGACTGCCAGAACCACTACCACCACGCACATAACAACAGCCAGCTGCCTGTTGAGGGCAAAGGACATACAGATGGCACCTATAAGCATTACCGGGCTTCTGAAAAAGCCCCTGAGCAGAGTCTGGGTAAAAGTCTGTATCTGTGTGATATCATTGGTGATTCTTGTAATCAGAGAACCGGTGGAAAAATCATCAATATTGGCAAAAGAAAAATCCTGAATCTTTTTGAAGGTTTTAAGGCGCAGACTTGCAGCCAGGTGTGATGAGCCTTTTACGGCAAAGTATGCTCCCAGTACACCTGCCGCCAGCATAAAGCCGGCCAGTAAAATCATATAAAGTCCATTCACAAGAATAAACTCTATATCATTTTTTGCCGCTCCTTCGTTAATTATATTAGCATTTAAAAATGGCAGTATAAATTCGCCACAGGCCTCTAAAATCATAAACAGAGGGCCAAGAATAAAACAATACAAATATTTTCCGACTGATTCCTTATATTTTTTCAAATTAATAACCTAATTACCTTTCTTAAGCATCTGGGGTACCTGTGCAATAATTACCGCCGCAAATACCAGCACACAGCCAACAACCTCCGGAATGCTTAAAATTTCGTTGAGAACAACAAATCCACCAATTGCCGCAAACACTGATTCAAGGCTCATAACAATTGCTGCCACTGCTGGTGCTGCATACTTCTGCCCGGCAATCTGCAATGTGTACGCAATTCCGCTTGAAAAAATTCCCGCATATAAAATAGGAAACCATGCGTTCAAAATACTATTTATTTCCGGCTTCTCAAAAATAAGCATACAAACCGTTGACAAAACTCCATTTGTCAAAAATTGAATACAGGATAATTTAACACTGTCGCATGTATTAAAATAATCCACCACCATAATATGTCCTGCGAAACAAAATGCACATATTATACCCAGCAAATCACCAAAATACAGACTTCCAAAGCCTGAAGACATACACAGCAGATACATTCCCACAATGCAGACCACAGCCGACAGATATACAAGCTTATGTATTTTTTTGCCAAAAAGCCTTGATGCAAGGGCTACTATTACAACATAAGTGGCAGTTAAAAAACCTGAACGGCCTGAAGATGCAACTCCGTCAGGATATGCAACAATTCCGCTCTGCTGGAAATTACACGCAAGAAACAATACAAGGCCACAGCAGATGCCGCCAATTATAAGCTTTTTATTGTCAGTTTTGTGTACTTCCTTTTTATTGTCACTTTTTATTTGGGACAATAAAATTAAAATTCCAAGAAAAGCCGCTCCTACAAAGGAGCGGACACCGTTAAATGTGAATGAGCCTATGTTGTCGGCAGCTGATGTCTGGGCAACAAACGTCGTGCCCCAGAAAAAAGCCGCAACCAACAACATAAGACTGCCTTTTATTTTATTCATTACCATCCTCTTTTTTATCTGTAACTTTCTTAATAAGATTAAAGTGTCAAAAGGTAATACTCCGCTTATGCTTGCATAAAAGTGGAGTATTGCCTTTGGGCACCAACGAATATGAGCATAAAAGTGGGGCGTATGCCACGCGATATGCGAATGTTCGTCAGGATTGTGGAAGTACGAAGTACGAAACAATCCGTTTAATCCTACTCAAGGGGTTTTGACACCTTAACCTTAATGACAAAAATAGTGCCAAGCATTAAAACAATTCCTATGGCAAGAGGAATAACAGGTGATTTCAATATACCGGGAACATTGGCCTCACCCAGTATTCCGGCGACAATATAAGTAATACCTGAAACTACAGCCACAACAATAACATACGGAAGCTGTGTTGAAACATGATTCAGATGATTACACTGGGCTCCTGCCGAAGCCATAATCGTTGTATCCGAAATAGGCGAACAGTGGTCTCCGCAGACGGCACCGGCCATACATGCTGAAATTGAAATTGTCATCATTGTAGGATTAACATTTTCAAAGATGCCTACAACAATAGGAATAAGGATACCAAATGTACCCCATGATGTTCCTGTAGCAAATGCAAGCAGACAAGCCACCACAAATACAATTGCAGGAATAAATACAATAAACTGCTGTGGTGTTGCTTTTACCATACCGGCCACAAAAATCTTAGCACCAAGACTGTCGGTCATAGCCTTAAGGGTCCACGCAAATGTAAGAATAAGGATTGCAGGAACCATAGCTTTGAAGCCCTCAGGTATACATTCCATGGATTCTGTGAACTTTAACACTCTTCGCGCCATATAATATACTATTGTTATTGCAAGTGCAAAGAAGCTTCCCAGCATCAGTCCCACCGATGCATCACTGTCAGAAAATGCCTCTATAAAGCCTTTTCCTTCAAAAAATCCGCCTGTGTATATCATACCGATTACACAGCTTATAATCAAAACAACGATAGGAAAAACAAGGTCTATAACCCTGCCCTTGCCATTAGACTCAACATTCTGTGCATTGGCATATGGTCTGTCATCAGTGGTATACAAATCGCCCTTCATTGCATTGATTTCATGACGCTTCATAGGTCCGAAATCCAGCTTGACAACAACAATTGTAACCATCATTATAATTGTAAAAATTGCATAATAATTATATGGTATGGCATTAATAAATACCCTGAATCCATCCTGCCCTTCAACAAAACCTGCAACAGCCGCAGCCCATGAGGAAATCGGAGCAATAATGCAGATTGGTGCCGCCGTGGCATCAATCAGATATGCCAGCTTCGCCCTTGAAACCTGATGTTCATCAGTAACAGGTCTCATTACACTTCCTACAGTAAGGCAGTTAAAATAATCATCGATAAAAATAAGAACACCTAGGACAACAGAAGCAAGCTGTGCACCAACCCTTGTCTTAATGTGAGCCTTTGCCCACTTGCCAAATGCCTCTGAGCCTCCTGCCTTATTCATCATGCAGACCATAATTCCCAGTATTACAAGGAATACCAGTATTCCCATATTATACGGGTCAGTAAGAACACCTACTATACCTTCATTAAATACATGGTTAACCGTTGCCTCAAAATCAAAGCCCGCCCAGAAAAGACCGCCAATTACAATACCGATAAATAACGAACTGTATACTTCCTTTGTAATAAGCGCAAGCACAATGGCGA
>JBJENU010000388.1:0-4343 GCA_051880355.1 Lachnospiraceae bacterium
GAGCCGGTAAAGATTGCAGACCTTGCCAAGAATCTTATAAGGCTTTCAGGATACACGCTGGGAGTTGATATGGAGATTAAGTTTACAGGACTTCGCCCGGGCGAAAAGCTCTATGAAGAACTCCTCATGGAGGAGGAAGGACTGCAGGATACAGATAATAAGCTTATCCATATCGGCAGACCTATAGATTTTAACCATGAAAAATTCCTTGCAGCACTGGCTCAGTTAAAGGTTGCTGCATATGATGAAAACAGTGATATGAAGGAAATTGTAAGAGCCTACGTTCCAACGTATCATCCGGAGGCTGGCAAGTGAAAATAAAAATAGCCATAGATGCCAGAACCATGGGTTCAAGACCCAGCGGAATCGGTATGTATCTGTATAATTTTTTAACTGAATTAATTAAGTATGAGGATTTGGAGATTTCACTCATAACAGATGTGGACACAAGTGAGCAGATGGCATATTTTAAGGAAAAAAACGTTGCCATACACCAGATGGGACAGGCCATATACCAGAGTGGAGGGGTGTACAAGTATTTTGCATATGTCCAGTCTGTGCTTAAGGATGTTAAGCCGGATATTTTCTGGGAGGTTAACAACATTATCCCTGTGCAATTAAAAGGGAATTTTAAGACCATTGTGACTATCCATGATGTGCTTCCGATGACCCATACATGGTGTTACGGCAAAGTGTATAAGTGGTATTTTTCCAATGCCATGAAAAAAACCTTGAAGCAGGCCGATGGAATTATATATGATTCGGAATTTTCCAAGAACTGCACAGAAGAGTTTTTTAAGAATGCCCATAAGGTCAATGATATGACAGGATATGTGATAATTAAGCAGACTATGGAAAAGCCGCAGATAAAGGATAATAATTATTTCTTTTATGTAGGCAATATGGAAATGCGTAAGGGTGTGGATATTCTTCTTACTGCTTATGAGAAGTACCGTAGGAATGGCGGCGACAAGAAGCTTATTCTTGCAGGTAAAATGGTTGATGCAGATAAGCTGGACCAGATGATTTGTAAGGTGTCGGGTAATGTTGGGGGCATCACTTATCACAATTATGTCGATGAGGAAAAAAAGAGCAGGCTTTTTGCTGAGTGCTCATGCTTTGTTTTTCCTTCAAGGGCAGAGGGCTTTGGAATGCCTGTTATTGAGGCAATGCAGTATGAAAAGCCTGTAATTGCTTCTGATTTGGCAATTTTTAGGGAGATTACCGCAGATAAGCCAACTTATTTCAAGCTGGAAGGGCTGACGGAGGATGAAGCGGCTGACAATCTGTGCAAAGCAATGGAAAATTACACAGTGGCTGTTGATAAAAAGAATTATGAGGAGACTCTTGCCAGGTATGAAGGCGGGAAGCTTACAAAAGCACTTTATGACTTTTTTCTTACAGTCATAAAAAATTAGAAAAGGTGGTTTGCGATGAATGCTTTAAAAGAATTATGGGCATACAGACAAATGGTATACAGCCTTGTAAGAAAGGATTTAAGAGGCAGATATAAGGGCTCCGTTCTGGGATTTTTATGGACCTTTATCAATCCGTTGCTGCAGCTGGTTGTGTACACTCTGGTGTTTTCCGTAATTATGAAGAACAATATAGACAGGTATTATATATATCTTTTTGTGGTTCTTGTGCCATGGATATTTTTTTCAAGCTCGGTTACATCAGGTTCAAGCTGTATCCTTGATTCCAAGGATATGGTAAAAAAGATATATTTCCCGAGAGAGGTTATGCCGATTGCGTGTGTGACAGGCAATTTTGTAAATATGCTTCTGAGCTTTGTTGTTATATTTGGCGTACTTATTTTTACGGGATGGGGAGTTGACCCGGTTGCACTTTTGTGTCTCCCGGTGATTATGGTTGTTGAATATATTCTTGCCATGGGCATAGCCATGCTGGCATCAGCACTTACTGTGTATCTTCGTGATTTGGAATATGTTCTGGGAATTATTACAATGGCATGGATGTATCTTACACCGGTTATGTACGGACCGGAGCAGGTTCCCCAGCAGTACGAAAAACTGTGGAGCATCAATCCTATGACACCTATTGCCATTGCCTACAGAGATATTTTGTATTATAAGCAGGTGCCGCAGTTTGGTACGCTGTTACACGCATTTATTGTGGGCGTGGTAATACTGGTGCTGGGTTATATTATTTTTAGAAAGCTTCAAAAGGGCTTCGCGGAGGAATTGTAATGGAATATGCAATAGAAGTGAAAGACCTTACCAAGAAGTTTAAGGTCTATTATGACAAGGGCAACCAGCTTAAGGAAAAACTGCTTTTCTGGAAACGCAACAAATATGAATCACGTTGTGTACTTGACAACATAAGTTTTCAGATTAAAAAAGGTGAAGCTGTTGGACTTATAGGACATAACGGATGTGGTAAAAGCACCACGCTAAAGCTTCTCAGCAAAATTATTTATCCTGACAGCGGCTCGGTTAAAATGAATGGCCGTGTGTCAAGTCTTATTGAGCTTGGTGCAGGCTTCCATCCTGATATGAGCGGAAGGGAAAATATTTTTACCAATGCTTCAATCTTTGGTCTGAGCAAAAAAGAAATTGAAGAAAGATATGATGATATCGTGGCCTTTTCGGAGCTGGGTGAATACATTGATAATCCGGTGCGTACATACTCTTCAGGTATGTATATGAGACTGGCATTTTCGGTTGCAATTAATGTTAATGCTGATATTTTGCTGGTAGATGAAATACTGGCTGTAGGAGATTCTAATTTCCAGGCAAAATGTTTCAATAAAATGCGTGAAATCAAGGCCAACGGAACAACAATTGTAATTGTGTCACATTCACTTTCGCAGATTGAACAGATTTGTGACAGAACAATATGGCTTCACGACGGTCATATTGCCGGCGACGGAGCACCAAGGCAGGTTCATCCGGAATACCTTGAATTTATGGGAAGGCAGCGTATGGAGGCTGCAAAGAATGCCAAGACTGATGAGGAAAAGCAGTCAATTGAGCAGGATATCGCAAGGCTCAATCAGGAAAAGGCAGCCAAAGAGGCCAAAGAGCAGGAAGAACTAAAGAACAGGAAACGCTGGGGCGACAGACGTGCGGTAATTACTGATGCCAGACTTATGAATTCACAGAATGAAGAACAGAGTGTATTTTTTACCGGAGATGATATGGTAATTTCCATGTCATACAAAGTTAACACCCCGGTAAAGGATGCAGTGTTTGGTTTCGGTATATACAGAAGTGACGGACTTTGGTGCTATGGAACCAATACAAGAATTGACAAGTTTGACATTTTTGATTTGAACGAAGACGGAAGTATAATCATTAATCTGAACCGGGTAAATCTTATATCCGGCGGATACACACTGGATCTTACCATTGAGTCTGATGATGGTATACCCGTTGATTACTACAGAGAAGTCAAAAAATTTGAAGTACAGTCACCGATAAGTGATGTTGGTATTTTCAGGGTACCTCATGAGTGGAACTTAAGTGGTGCCAAATAACGGAGGAAATATGGGAAACACAGATAATGAACAGATTAGTATAGAAGCTATTATGACACAGATTCGTAAAGACAGCCGCAAAAAGAGATTTGAGGAAGATGTCAAGTTTACTGACATCACAATTGATACAGGTAATCTTACGGCAAATGAATTTGATGTGTATAAGTTTGATGATGACGTGTATGCTCTGAATGGAGTCTGGAAAATTGAGTCAGACAGAGAGCTTACGGGAAATCCTGTTAAAAGATTCCTTAAAAGAATTTTCAGAAGATTATATCTCTTTTTCATTGAAAAAATTGTGGATGACCAGAATGCCTTTAATGCCCAGACAGTGCGCCTTATGAATGAACTGAACTGTTATGTGGCTCAGACAAAGGATGAAAATGAAGCCCTCAAAAATCAGGTAATTGAGCTCAATGAAAAACTTGAAGAATTACGCAGGGCACAGGGAGGAACATATGAGAATAGCAATAATTAACCAGCGCTACGGCCTGGAGGTAAATGGCGGTTCTGAGCTGTATTCAAGACAGATTGCTGAAAAACTTATTAAAAAATATGATGTAGAGGTGCTCACAAGCTGTTCCGTTGAATATCAGAAGTGGGCAAACTACTACAAAGAGGGCGTAGAGACAATTAATGGTGTTACGGTAAGGCGTTTTAAGACCGAACATGAAAGAAATTACAAGCGTTTTACGGATTTGGACATAGCAATCCACAAGAATCCCAAGTCCGGAGCGGATATTTCAGAGCCTTGGATTGAGGAGGTTGGTCCATATTGCCCAAGCCTTGTGGATTATCTTGAAGAACACAGCGATGATTATGACGTTGTTATCATTGTAACATA
>JBJENU010000389.1:0-4339 GCA_051880355.1 Lachnospiraceae bacterium
TAGGAAGCTTTTCAACAACAGTTCCTTCGATTTCAATTACGTCTGATTTTGACATACTTTTAATCTCCTCTATACTATTTTAAAATGGATAAAATCTCAGGTTCCCCTTCGGTTATGAGAATCGTGTTCTCGTAATGTGCCGAAAGTGAGCCGTCTGCTGCCAATGTGGTCCAACCGTCATCAAGGAAATTTACCTTGTAGGTCCCCGCATTAATCATTGGTTCTACGGCAAGTGTCATGCCCGGAACCAAGCGTATACCTCTGTTAGTCTGGCGGTGATTTGGCACCTGTGGCTCCTCATGGAGATGGGTTCCGATTCCGTGTCCCACCAAATCCCTGACTACGCCGTATCCGAAGCTTTCTGCATAATCAGCAATTGCATTGGATATTTCGTGAAGGTGTCCACCAGCTTTTGCGAATTTAATTCCTTCGTAGAAGCTTTGTCTGGTAACATCGATAAGCTGTTGCGCTTCTTTACTAATCTGACCTACTGCATGGGTTCTTGCTGCGTCAGAGTGATACCCTTTGTAAATTACACCTGCATCAAGGCTTATTATGTCGCCTTCATGCAGCACCATTTTTTTTGATGGAATGCCATGTACAACCTGTGCATTGGGCGATGCACAAATGGAAGCCGGAAATCCGTTATAATTAAGGAACGACGGCTCACAACCATAGCTTTTGATAATATCGTAAGCAAGGCGGTCAAGCCTGTAAGTTGTAATACCGGGTTTTATGGCCTTGCCAAGCTCCTCGTGGACTATGGCAAGAATTCTTCCTGCTTCTCTCATTAATTCTATTTCCCGGCTTGATTTTACGGTTACTGCCATAAGTCCGACCTCTTACCTAGCCTAAAATCTTAACGATAGCGTTGAATACGTCTTCCATATCAACTGTACCGTCAACCTCTTTGAGAACATTTTTTGCACCATAATAGTCGATGAGAGGCTGTGTCTGCTGATGATATACGGCTAAACGGTTCTGAACAGTTTCTGCCTTGTCATCATCTCTTAAAATAAGCTTTTCTCCGCAGGCGTCACATATTCCCTCTGCCTTTGGTGCGTTATATACAATATGATAAGTGGCACCGCAGCCAACGCAGGCTCTGCGGCCTGACATACGGTTTACGATATTCTCGTCCGGAACTTCAACGTTGATTGCATAGTCAATTGACTCACCAAGCTCTGCAAGAGCCTTATCAAGTGCTTCGGCCTGTGGAATGGTTCTTGGGAAACCATCAAGAACATAGCCGTTGGCACAATCAGGATTTTTGAAACGGTCAATTACAAGGTTAACTGTAAGTTCGTCCGGAACAAGTGCTCCCTTATCCATATACTCCTTAGCTTTTTTGCCAAGCTCTGTGCCATTTTTAATATTAGCTCTGAAGATATCTCCGGTTGAGATATGAGGAATTCCATATTTTGCAGCAATTTTCTTTGCCTGGGTTCCTTTTCCTGCACCAGGTGCACCTAACATAATAATTTTCATTTTAAAAAATCCTCCGTATTTATGGGATTATACCATAAGGCCAGAAATGACTTACCCGACAAAATGCCGGGCAAGCCTTCTGATTTTATTAGTTATTCACTTAAAAAGCCTTTGTATTTACGATTACACATCTGTGATTCAATCTGCTTTAATGTCTCAAGGATAACACCTACAATAATAATGATTGATGTACCGCCAAATGAAACGTTGGCGCCAAATGCACCTGAGAAGATAATTGGAATCAATGCAATAATCATAAGGCCAACAGCACCAATAAATACTATGTAGTTAAGTATGTTATTAAGGTAATCGCTTGTTGGCTTACCAGGTCTGATACCCGGAATAAAACCACCTGAACGCTTCATATTATTGGCAACCTCAAGTGGGTTGAAGGTAATTGATGTATAGAAATATGCAAATACAATTACCAGCACAATGTAAATGAGAAGACCGATTGAGTACTTCCAGCCGGCTGTAGCGTTAAGCCAGTAGCCTGTGCTTAAATACTTGGTCCACTCTGCCCCTGAAGCACCTGCCATATTGGCAATGATTACAGGGAACTGCATCAATGAAGATGCAAAGATAATTGGAAGTACGCCGGCTGTGTTAACCTTCAAAGGAATATGTGAAGATGAACCGCCAACCTGTCTTCTTCCTACAGTCTTCTGTGAGTACTGTACAGGAATTCTTCTGATTGCATCCTGAAGAATACAAACAAGAACAACCATGCCCACAATAATAGCCGCAATGATGAGAGCTACGAGAACTCCCTTTGCGATTGTTTTACCCTGAATGAACTGCTGGTACAAATTGCCCAAGTCTTCCGGGATACGTGAGATGATGTTGAACAACAATACAATTGAAATACCGTTGCCTACACCCTTTTCTGTAATTCTCTCACCAATCCACATAAGTACTGCTGAACCAGCTGTCAAAGCTGCAACTACAACTACGATAGCCGCAAAATAGTGAATACCGCTCATACCCTCATAGTCTTTGATAAGACCAGAACGGCCAAAACCGATTGCCATGGCAATAGACTCACCAAGCGCAAGTGCTACTGTCACATAACGGGTAATTTCAGCAATCTTCTTCCTGCCGTCTTCACCTTCCTTCTGCATCTCCTCAAGCTTTGGAATAGCGATTGTCAAGAGCTGCATAATAATTGAAGATGTGATATATGGTGTGATGCTGAGTGCAAAGATAGACATTTTTTCAAATGAACCACCTGTGAGTGCACTTAAGAAGCTGAAGTCACCGCCCATATTTGCAAGAAGTGAGCTAAAATAATCAGTGTTCACTCCGGGAATAGGAAGCAAGCTTCCTATTCTGATTACGACCAACATCATTAAGGTATATAAAATTTTATTTCTTATATCTTTGATCTTAAATGCGTTACGGAGTGTTTCAAACATTAAATCACCTCGCAGGTTCCGCCCAGTGCTTCGATTTTAGCCTTAGCACCTTCGCTGAATGCATTAGCTTTTACGTTGAGCTTCTTTGTAATTTCACCGTTACCAAGTATCTTGATACCATCTCTGGTATTCTTAACGATGCCGGCAGCTACAAGTGACTCTACAGTTACTTCTGCGCCGTTATCAAACTGCTCTAACATGCTAACATTAATTCCTACGATATCCTTGTAGTTTCTATTTGTAAAGCCTCTCTTAGGAATACGTCTGTATAAAGGCATCTGACCACCTTCAAAGCCTGGTCTTGGAGCTCCTGAACGAGCCTTCTGACCCTTGTGACCCTTACCGGCTGTCTTACCGTTTCCTGAACCGTGTCCACGACCTCTTCTAAAGTTGTCGCTGTGAACTGAACCTTCAGCTGGACTTAAATTTGATAAGTTCATTACTGCACCTCCTATCTAAAAATAAATTAGATTTCTTCTACCTTTAATAAATAACCAATCTGCTGAATCTGACCTCTTGTTGCTGCGTTGTCAGGAAGCTCAACTGTCTTATGCATCTTTGTAAGACCCATTGCTTCAGCAGTTCTTCTGTGCTTAGGAACACAACCGATTGGAGATTTTACTAAAGTGATTTTTAACATCTTTTCTGCCATTTTAGTAATCCTCCTAGTTTAAAATTTCATCAACGCTCTTGCCGCGAAGCTTAGCTACCTCTTCAGGTGTCTTAAGCTGGCTTAAGCCCTTGATTGTTGCAAGTACAACGTTCTGCTTGTTGTTTGAACCAAGAGACTTTGTACGGATATTCTTAATACCTGCAAGTTCGAGTACTGAACGAGCCGGACCACCTGCGATAACACCTGTACCTTCAGGAGCTCTCTTGAGAAGAACGGTAGCACTACCGAACTTACCAACAAAATCATGAGGGATACTTGCGTTAGCATCTACAGGAACTTCTACAAGGTGCTTGATGGCATCTTCCTTACCCTTACGGATAGCTTCAGGAATTTCAATAGCCTTACCTACACCTGCGCCAACGTGGCCGTTGCCATCGCCAACTACTACGAGTGCTGCAAAACGGGAGTTCTTACCACCTTTTACAACCTTAGTTACGCGCTTAATAGCTACTACTTTTTCAGTGATTTCTAACTGACTAGCATCAATAATTGTGCGTTTCATAGTGTATTTTTCCTCCCTTTCCTAGAATTCAAGACCAGCTTCACGAGCTGCGTCTGCCAATGCTTTTACCTTACCCTGGTAGATAAAACCGCCTCTGTCGTAAACAACAGTTGTGATGCCCTTTTCAAGAGCTCTCTTAGCGATGATTGTACCGAGTGTTGCTGCTGCTTCAACGTTGTTTGTCTTCTCAACCTGAGCCTTGACATCCTTTTCTACTGTTGAAGCCGCTACTAATGTCTTGCCAACTGTGTCGTCAATAAT
>JBJENU010000390.1:0-4326 GCA_051880355.1 Lachnospiraceae bacterium
CACATTTACCTCATGTAAATCAGGATTAACACCTGTCTTTGGAATTGTCACATCATCGGTAATTCCCTTGACTTTATTCCTTGTCCTGTTAACTTCATTGCTTCTGGATAAATCAATCTGTTCAACAACCGAAGTTTCCCCGCCGCCCCAGGCAGAATCCGGCGTAGTTGTCGTAACCACCGGCATAACAGATTCCTGTCCGGATTCGGCTTTCTTTTTATCTTTTCTATTCTTAACAGGCTTTGCAGCTATAATCTCAGGGCTGTCACCGCCTGCAAATTCAGGCACAACAGCATCAGCCGGATTTGGTCCTGCAACATCAATATAATCACTGGCCTGATACTGCTGACCTTTCTCTTTCTCAAGAGAAGCCTTCCGTTCTTCCTCCTGCCTTTTGAGACGCTCCTCCTGAAGTTCCCTGCGGCGCTCCTCGTGAAGCTGCCTTTTAACTGCATTCTGCTCCTTGAAATTCTCGTAATCATTTTTAGTTGCATTATAAATTCTGCTTCCCTGATTCCGTACACCTCCAAGAAATGAACGTTCGGTAATAATTATGAGGCAGATAATTAAAAGTACAATAAGAATTACGTAAGAACCAACTCTGCCAATGGGACTAAACATCCATGTAAGGAGTCCTCCAAAAAAGCCTCCGCCGGTTTTCTGGGTTGCTGACACGGTAAAATGCTCACCGACTGATGCCACCGCAACCTCCGGATTATTAATTATAAGACTGCATATCCCACTGAGCACAATTATAACTCCCAGAATTGCAATACTTTTAATCCTTGCTACGCTTACATTCTTATTAAACAGAATAAGTAATATTAAAATTGCAAGAATAAGCGGAAGTGCGTATTCAACCACACCAAACAGCCCGAACATAACATACTGTATTCCTTCTCCAACTACGCCTGCAAGTCCAAAATTACTAAGTAAAAATATAACTGCAAGTCCAAGTAACAGCAAAGAAACTATCTCCTGATTAAGTTCACTGCTCTTTTTATTATTTCCGGCACCGGACTTACTCCTTACATTTTTTCCCGCTGATGAACTTTTTTTATGTGAACCGGCCCCTGATGCCTTTTTGCTGCCCGTATTTTTCTTTGCGGCAGCTGAAGTCTTACTTACCTTTCCCCTGGTATTTGTAGCCATATGTATAAATCTCCTGTTCTTATATCGCTATTCTCGTTATTATATCATTTTTTTCAATCTTTATCAAGTATTACAAATAAAAGAATCCTCTCGTGATTAAGACGCATTTCACGAAAGGATTCCTGTTATTTTTCCAGCAGCCTGCACAGATGCCCATAGGCGTCACTTATGCCTCCGACGCAATCCACCAGCTTTTGTTTAACACATTCCTCTCCCACAAGGATGGTTCCCAGATCTTTGGTGAGAATCCCAGTTTTTACCATCATTTTTTCGATGGTTTTCATAGGAATATTTCGATGCTGTGCAATGAAACCTGCTATTCTGTCCTGAATAAGTTTAAAATAGTCATAAGTCTGAGGTGCCCCGATAATCACCCCATTCATTCTTACAGGATGAATAATCATTGTACTTGTCGGTGTGATAAAGGAATAATCAGCAGCGGCCACCAGAGGAACTCCGATGCTGTGACAATCTCCTATAATAAGTGCCACCACCGGTTTGGAAAGGGATGTTATCATTTCAGCAAGAGCAAGTCCGGCACTGACATCTCCGCCGACTGTATTCACAATCATAAGTACACCCTTTATATTCCGGTCATATTCAATCTGTGCCAGTTTAGGCAGAATATGTTCATACTTTGTACTTTTCGTGTGGGGATTAGTGTTTTCATGGCCTTCTATTTCCCCGATTATGCTGAGCAGATATATATCCCCCAACAAAGCATCTCCGTACTCTTTTATATTATCTTTAATAACCTCGCCCATAATAAAAAACTCCTTTTTACAAATATTATCTGTAAAAAGGAGTAAAATATACAAGCTTCCAGCCAGAATTGAACTGGCAACTGGACATTACGAGTGACCTGTTATGCCATTTAACTATGGAAGCGCACAGCCTCTATGAAGCGTTCTTTTATCAGACCTAAAAGTATCTCTTCCGAGGTATTGTCTCTAAATGGAACAAAGCCACCTGCCATGGCAGGATGTCCTCCGCCGTTACCAATTCCCTGCAACGCTTCATTAGTAAGACGTCCTGCATCAAACTTATAGTTATCACTTCTTACCGAAAGCTTAATTCCATCTGACTTAATAGAATATACCACAGACAGGCAGACTTCGTCAAGTGCCAGAACGAAATCCGAAATTGTGGCAATAAGTGCTTCAGGACAATTATTGCCGGCTGTCGCGAAGCTTAAATTACCATATATTGAGATACTCTCTATTGCCGAAGCATAAGCCTTCAAATCATCGAAGAAAATTCTGCTGTTATCAAGGGAATGTAACAAATCCCTGTCACATTTCCAGAAAAGCTTATAAAACACATCAAGATCCAGCTCTGACACACCTCTTGTCATATTAGCGGTATCTATCTTAATGCCGTACATCAGTGCAGTAGCTACATTCTTAGGAATATCCACATTATTCTCAAAATAATATGATGCAATTATGGATGCACATGCGCCAACACCCGGCCTTATATCACTGTATCTGTACTCTACCTGTTCAAAAGTAGGGTGATGGTCGATACATATAACCTCATCACCAATCAGATCAATAATATTGGCATTCCCCTTCTGGGAATCTACCAGTATAATCTCGTCTGAACAATGCATATCAAGCAGATCCATGTTAAGCATCTCTATTCCCAGCATGTCCACCAGATTCTTGGTACTTCCACGGCCATATTCACCCTTATAGCATATGGTCGAAGCAATCCCCTTCTCTTTCAGCAGATACTGCAATGCATAAGCCGAGGCTGCTGCATCCGGATCCGGAAAGTTATGTGTCTGTATAAAAACCTTATCTCCCTTTATATTATTAACTATTTCCTCTAACTTTGTCATATGATTAACCGAACCTTTTCATATTTACTAGCCTTATTGATTCTACTAAAAAATGTCAATTATGTCCAGTGTTTTTTTTTATATTTTTAGCTTCTTTTCCAATTGGATAAGTTAATATATACCATAGAATATTTTACTTTCCCATTGTTTTTGCTAAAATCATTCACAGAAAAACACATAAAATTTTCTTAAACAGAGGTGTTTCATGCACGAAAGTTCCAAGTCTTCAAAAGCTAATCTGAACAGCAATATAGCCTCACGAATTCATTCGGTAAGAGCTGCCATGGGACTGACCCAGAGTGAGTTTGCCGAAAGGTGTGACTTATCAACCAATTATATTGCTGCCATAGAAACCGGTTGCAAGGGAATTGGTGTACAGACTCTATATAAGATCTGTAATGCCACCAACATGTCTGCCGACTATTTTCTCTTTGGAGAAGAAAAGGTTCCCTGCAGCTACCTAAACAGTACAATTGAGAATCTGGACTCGTCATTACAACCTCACGTTGTCAATATAATTAATGAACTCTTTGCCATATCGGCAAAAAATTCCTAAAGCTTAATTTGTGAAGCATAGGCACTTGCCGCCAGTGCCGCTACTGTTCCGTCTGCCGCCGCAGTGGTCAGTTGCCTTATCTTTTTGGTTCTGCAGTCTCCCGCAGCGAATACACCTTCACAACCCGTAATACAATCTTCACCGGCAATTACATACCCTCTTTCGTCCAGAGTAACCTCTGTGCCAAACTGTGTGTTCTGAGGTTTCTGGCCTATTGCAATAAAAATTCCTGCGATATGGATTTCTCTTTTACTGCCGCTGCCTTTTTCTGTAAGTTCTATACTTTCGACACAATCATTTCCGTTGATGGCTGTAACTTCCGTCTCCATTATACATTCAATATTTTTCTTTGTCTCAAGCTCTTTTACATATTTTTCTTCACCTGAAAATTTTTCTCTTCTGTGAATCATGTATACCTTATTGCAATAATCAGCAAGGAATAATCCATCTTCCAGTGCCGTATTACCGCCTCCAACCACAGCCACATCCTTCCCCTTAAAAAATGCCCCGTCACAGGTTGCACAGTAGGACACGCCCTTTCCCGTCAGTTTCTTTTCATTTTCTAAGCCCAGAACTGCCTTTCTGGTACCTGTGGCAATTATGACAGCCTTAGCTAAATAGTCTTTGCTTCCTGTTTTTATAAGCTTTATCAGTCCGTCATTTTGTATGCTCTCAACCTTTTCATAGATAATTTTGCCTCCCAGGTTGATTACCTGCCGGTAAAGTCTCATTGCAAATTCAAAGCCGTTTATACTTTCTATTCCGGGATAGTTTT
>JBJENU010000391.1:0-4320 GCA_051880355.1 Lachnospiraceae bacterium
AAATGATTCTCTACGGCATAATCCTCTTCCATTAATTCAGTTGATATAATTCTGTTTTCCATAAATTAACCCACTTATCCCATAATTTTGCGAAGTGCGGCAGAAAGCAGCGCATCTGCATCCATTCCGCCTGCATCTTCAACCTGTTTTACAGCTCTTGAAGCTTCCGTAGAAGAATATCCCAGAGCCTCAAGGGCCAGAATAACATCCATTTTAACATCAGATGCATCCACCCCTGCAAGGCTTTCCACTACCTTTCCGGGTGCAGTTACATCCTTTACCTTAAGCTTGTCCTTAAGTTCGATAATAAGCTTTCCGGCAGTCTTGGCTCCAATACCCTGGGCAGCCGAAATAGCTTTTACATCATCTGTTGCAACTGCTATTCTAAGCTCATCAGGTGTAACCTTGGACAAAATTGCCAAAGCTCCCTTAGGGCCTATTCCGCTCACTGTAATCAGAAGCTTAAAAACGTCTAATTCATCTCTGGTAATAAAACCAAAAAGCTGTACTGCATCTTCTCTTACATATAAATATGTATATATTTTAATCTCACTTCCCACTGCCGGAAGATTCATAATGGCAGTTGCAGGCACGAAAAGCTCGTATCCAATGCCATTAGTCTCCACAACCACTGTATCCTCAGATACCGCAGCAAGTTCGCCCTTAATATAAGCTAACATTATCTGATTCCTCTCATATAATTAATAAACTGCTGTGCAGTTCTTCCTGAAATGCCGCCATGGCTAAGCTCCCATTTATTAGCCTCAGTCTTGAGAGTCTCTTCGTCAACATCAAGTCCGCTCTTTTTAGCAAGCTCAACTACAATGTTGAAGTACTCCTTCTGTGAAGGCTTTGAGTAATTAATTGTGACGCCGAAACGGTTAACCAGAGAAAGTTTCTCTTCAATGGTATCTGAATGGTGGATATCCTGCTGGTTCTGCATATCATTGCGGTCATTCCAGTTTTCCTTAATAAGATGCCTTCTGTTGGAGGTGGCATATATAAGGATATTATCCGGCTTTGTCTCTACGCCGCCCTCAATAACTGCTTTAAGGAACTTGTACTCAATCTCAAACTCTTCAAAAGACAAATCATCCATATATATAATAAACTTATAATTTCTGTTTTTAATCTGGGCAATTACATTGGACAAATCCTTAAACTGATGCTTATAAATCTCAATCATTCTAAGACCTCTGTCGTAATACTGGTTGACAATAGCCTTAATACTTGTTGACTTACCTGTGCCTGAGTCACCAAAAAGCAGACAGTTGTTGGCAGGCTTCCCCTCTACAAAGCTCTCTGTATTATCCACAAGCTTTTTCTTCTGAATCTCATATCCGACCAAATCATCAAGAACAACTGTATCCATATTGTTGATAGGACAAAATATAATGTCTCCGTCCCCATCTTTTTCCTTAATTCTGAAGGCCTTGTTAAGGCCAAACATACCGACGCCGTAATCAAGATAAAAGCCTGTAAGCGCATCAAAAAACTCGTCCACATCTGTTGCAGCGGCCAGCTTTTTTGAGAGAGCCTGGACCTTTTCACTTACATTCTTGTTATACATTAAATCCTTCTTAGCCACTGCATGATACTGTTCCAGCACTGAAAAGCTCTTAATGCCAAGGGTGTCCTCAATCTGAGAAAAATCGTAATGGAAAAGCTTCATAAACACTTCGCAGTCATTTTTTGCAAAAATGTTAACACTTGCCCCATCACTTGCCCCAACCTTCTCGCATGTAAGACTGAAAGGATTCTCGTTAGTTATAAGGTAAAAAGTAAGGTAATTATGCCACAAATTCTCATTAAAGCCAAAATCCGTGGCAACCTTCAAAATATTTTTTATCTCTGAATATATGTCATCAATCATTGTCTGCTTGCTGGCAGCATTGTCATGATAAGCCGCTTCATTGTCAAATCTGTAGAAAATATCCCCTAATCTGTAGAGTATACTTTCCTTATCATCATCTCTGAATAAAATAAGCTTAGAAATTTCTTCGTACATGGTTATAACACCTCCAAATTAAGTTATAATATGTATTTGAACTTTTGTCAACTGCCGTCATTGGTAAAAAAGTATACTTTTTTCACTATTTTTTCACATTTTTGTACAAAAATTAATATTGCACTTAATTTAAGAATGTGTTATATTACAAGAAGTTGCTAAGATGGTTTATCAACAAGCCGCAAGGCTGACAAAAAAAGAGAGGGTTGAAAAGAAATGGCATTTTTAACAGCATTCAACATTGCGATTTTCGTAATTATGACAGTGTTGTACGCATACCAGATGGTCTACGTTATTGTTGCACTTGTATGCGAGAAGAAAAAGAATCACTTCACAGAGGAGGCAAAGAGCTACCACAGATTTGCATGCCTTATATCGGCACGTAACGAAAGTTCCGTTATCGGCAATCTGATACAGAGCATTAACAACCAGAATTATCCCAAGGATATGCTTGATGTTATTGTAATTGCCGACAACTGTACTGATAACACGGCTCAGATTGCCCGTGACAATGGTGCTATTGTTTTTGAACGTTTTAACAAAGAATTAGTCGGTAAGGGTTACGCTCTCGACTATGCCTTTGACCAGATTGCAAAGACCCAGGGTTCTGTAGAGGCCTATGACGGTTACATCATTCTTGATGCAGACAATGTTCTTGATAAGAATTATGTCCGCGAAATGAACAAGGTATTTGACAGCGGTTACAATATTCTTACAAGCTACCGTAACTCTAAGAATTTTGGCACTAACTGGATTACAGCAGGTTACTCGCTGTGGTTCCTGCGTGAGGCCAAATACCTTAACAATCCACGTATGATTATGAACACCAACTGTGCTGTGTCAGGCACCGGCTTCCTTGTCGCAAGCAAGGTTATAACAGCCAACGGGGGATGGAAGTTCCACTTACTTACAGAAGATATTGAATTCTCCATTGTTAATGCTATTCAGGGCGAGCGCATCGGATATGCAGAGAAGGCTATTCTTTATGATGAACAGCCTGAAAAGTTTTCACAGTCATGGAATCAGCGTATGCGTTGGGCAAAAGGTTTCTATCAGGTTGTTGCCAAGTATGGTACTTCATTGATTAAGACAATGTTCACTAAGAAAGAAAGATTTTCATCCTGCTACGATATGCTTATGACTATTGCTCCTGCTACTTTGCTTTCAATTGTATGTGTAGTTGTAAATGTATGTTATATAACTTATGGTATTATTAACCCGGAAGTTATGCCAATACTTATTCCAACAATACTCCATGCAATAACATTTGCTCTGTGTAACTGCTATCTGTTGTTTGTTGGTATGGGTGCAATAACATTGATTACGGAATGGAACCAGATTAACTGTCCTGCCGTTAAAAAGATTTTGTATCTGTTCACTTTCCCACTGTTTATGGCAACATATATTCCTATTGCTGTCATCGCATTATTTAAGAAGGTTGAATGGAAGCCAATTACACACAATGTTGTTGTTACGGCAGATGAGCTTCAGAAACAGAATTAATTATAATTGATATAAAAAAAGTGGATGGGTCGCGGTACCATCCACTTTTTTACGAGTTTATTCATCTTAATTTTCCCATTTTAATTCTTTACCTGCGGCAATGTCATCATTTCTGATATATACGTATTCTTCTTTTACTGTTTTTGCAATAATCAGTTCATCATCACCGTTTAAAATTTCACCGATTTCCTCAGGAGGGGAAGGAATTACAGCAACCACTTTTTCTGTAGATAAATCAATCACTTCAACAATATCGTCAATATCGGCATCAACATAACGAGTCAAATTATTATGTAAATATACATATTTACCATTGCATGCCAACTGTGCATTCATAATGTTGCTATCAATCGGCCTGATTACTTCTGCTTTCCCAGTATTTAAATTGTGCCTCACAAGTCCTTCATCCATTTTCCAATACAATATTGAGTTTCCAATATTATCAATGGTATACATTGAAATCGCCCCATCAACAATATCCTCAATTTTATTGGTATTTATATCATACCTGCTTATAATGCTTTTAGTACCTGTCGAAACATCTGTTCTTCTAAAAAATACACCACCATTATACATTTTTAAAGTATCACACCAATGTTCATTATCTTGTACCAGAACCTCTTTTTCCTTTTTTTCCAAAGACCATTTGCTTAATTCGGCAACTTCATTTTTCTTATAACCTTCTCCGCTATATAACACATACACATCACTGCCGTTGACTATGTAGTGATACGAACCGCTATGTTTTCTGGAAAGCGTTCCAATTTCAAGTAATCTGTCATGTATGTTTCCATCCTTGCTTATACGAT